>DRQV01000074.1 GCA_011371325.1 Thioploca sp. | reverse complement strand
TAGTAAGGCTAGAGTAGTTGCTTTAGCTGAGGCTGGAGTTGATGTTATCATTGTGGATACTGCCCACGGCCATGCTCAAAGTGTGTTAGATTGTGTTAAATGGGTTAAGCAACAACACCCTGAAGTACAAGTTATTGGAGGCAATATTGCTACTGGAGCTGGTGCTAAAGCTTTAGCAGATGCTGGAGCAGATGCCGTTAAAGTAGGAATTGGGCCAGGCTCTATTTGTACCACTCGCATTGTAGCTGGAGTTGGAGTACCACAAATTACTGCTATTAATGATACCGCAGAAGCACTCAAAGGAACTGGTATCCCATTAATTGCAGATGGCGGAATTCGTTATTCGGGAGATATTGCTAAAGCTATTGCTGCTGGAGCTTATTCCATTATGATAGGTGGTTTATTTGCTGGAGCTGAAGAATCTCCTGGTGAAGTAGAGTTATATCAAGGTCGAGCCTATAAAACTTATCGGGGTATGGGTTCATTGGCTGCTATGACTCAAGGTTCAAAAGATCGTTATTTTCAAGAAGGAGTCAGTAGTGATAATAAATTAGTTCCTGAAGGTATTGAAGGACGAGTACCACATAGAGGTCATTTAATTGATATTATTCATCAATTATTAGGAGGAGTCAGTTCTAGTATGGGCTATACCGGCTGCAATACTTTAGCAGAAATGCGTACTGAAACTACATTTATTAAAATTAGTCCAGCCGGAATGCGTGAAAGCCATGTTCATGACGTATCTATTACTAAAGAAGCTCCAAATTATAGGATGGATTAATATTTAAATGGGTGAATTATTAAGTTGATAAATCTTTGAGAAATATTTTGATAAAATCACGAATGTCTTTATAATATCTAAACGTTATCTTGCTTTCAAGTGGGAATTAATATAATTTCCTTATCTTTGTCAATTTTATTACAGATCAAATATGTTTGGATTTAAAAAATCTCAAGAAAAAAAATTAGAAGATCAACCAGTAAAAAAACTAGGGTTATTTACTCGTTTAAAACAAGGTCTAAATAAAACTCGTGAAAATTTTACTTCTGGATTGGGTAATTTATTACTAGGTAAAAAAGCAATTGATGATGAATTGCTAGAGGAAATTGAAACTTTATTGCTAACTTCTGATGTAGGAATAGAAGCTACTAATGCAATGATGATAAATTTAACTGAACAGGTAAATAAATTATCTGATTCAGAATCATTATTATATGCTTTGCAAGATAATATGCGGAAGATATTACAAATAGTAGAATCTCCCTTGGAATTACCAGTTAATGATAAACCATTTGTGATTCTAATGGTTGGTATTAATGGAGCTGGCAAAACTACTACTATTGGTAAATTAGCTAAACGGTTTCAAACTGAAGGACGTTCAGTAATGTTGGCTGCTGGTGATACTTTCCGGGCTGCTGCGGTTGAACAGTTAAAAGTTTGGGGTAAGCGTAACGATGTGCCAGTAATTGCTCAACATGATAAAGCTGATTCAGCCTCAGTTATATTTGATGCCTTACAGGCAGCAACTGCTCGTAATATTGATGTTTTAATTGCGGATACTGCAGGTCGTTTACATACTCAAAATAATCTGATGGAAGAATTAAAAAAAATCCGCCGAGTTATAAATAAATTGGATGAAAATGCTCCACATGAAGTAATGTTAGTAGTTGATGCTGGAACCGGGCAAAATGCCTTAATTCAAGCTCAACAATTCCATAAATCAATTGGAGTTACTGGTATGACTATAACTAAGCTTGATGGTACTGCTAAAGGTGGGATTGTATTTGCCATAGCTAAACAGACTCAATTACCAATTCGGTTTATCGGGATTGGTGAACAAGTAGATGATTTACGCCCTTTTGTAGCAAATGATTTTGTCAAAGCTTTAATTTCTAAATAAGTTCGATGTATATTATATACCATATTCTCTAGTAATAATCTTAATTTAGACTAAAATTATGCAAGATTTTCCTCGTGAAAAATTATGTGAGTTAGTAAAACAACATGGTTCTGGTTTAGGTGAAGATGCTGAACGTTGTGAATTTTTTTTACGCAATGCTTGTGGAAGCGAACATAAACGTGAAGTTTTTGTGTTGGTTAATGCAGTTAAAGAAGGTATTCCTAAGGAATTGGCTAATCCACCGCAAGCATTACCATTAGATATCATATCTGACTATTTATCTCAACGTTTGTTTGATAATTTATGGTTAGATCAAGTTGCCGCTGAATGGGCAGTACAAACTTGGGCGATTGCTTTAGAATTAGTAACTAGTGAAGAATCGGTAGAAACTATTGAGTTAAAAACTCCACCATTAATCAATAATAATATAGACAATACAGATAATATAGACAATACAGATAAATTTAAACAGCTTTCTGCCTTAAATCCTATAGACTATTTTCGGCTATTATGGTGGATGTTAGTTGTTCCTAAAAATTTACAGGAATATAGAAATATATTTGGTAAAAAAGATGATGTTCAAGTTGGAAATTGGCTAATAAGTAGTTTAATTTGGTGGCCGATGTTAATACTGACATTAGCATTATCGTTAGATATATTACCTTATGTTGAAAAAGATTGGTTGCCAAATACCTTTTGGTTATTTAGTATATTGATATTTTGTGGATGGTTATTGACTGGTTGGTTAAATACTAGTAAGGATATATTAGTAGCATTAATTGTATTAGTAGCCGGTATCTTAGCAGGTATTATAGGTGGAGTCGTGGCTGTTAATATTGCAGTTGATATAGTAACTGGAATTATTATTGGCACAACTATTTGTCTAGTAATAATTATTACCAATTTTATGGCGGTAATTATTGCCAATGATATTGCCATAATTGTGGCTGGTGGAGTTGCTGTTGGTATAACAGTTGGAGTTGCTGTTGGAATAGGAGTTAGTATTGCTGGATTTGTAGAAGGCTTTATCGCTGGTGGAGTAATGGGATTTATAACTGGTTTTATGGTAAATTTTATATCTGATGTGGTAGGTAATGCTATAGAATTCAGTTTGGAAACTGGTAAACCATATTTAATAGCTCAATTGAGTTTTTTAATATTAATTATGATACCTATTAGTTTAATCGGTATGGCTACCGGTGATTTAATATTTAATTTATAGATAAGAATTCATATCAGTTAGCCAAAATGCTATCTAATAGAAGTTGAGAGAATTTTTGCACTCCAATAAAAATACATTATGTTAGAATTTCCTCTTAATAAAGACGAACTAGAACAAATAATCGAACGTTATCCAACCCCTTTTTATTTATATGATGAAATAGGAATCCAAAATAATGCTCAACAATTAAATACAGCTTTTGCCTGGAATAATGGCTTTAAAGAATATTTTGCAGTAAAAGCCAATCCCAATCCATATCTAATTAAATTATTAAAAAATCAAAATTTTGGAATGGATTGCAGTTCTTTGCCAGAATTATTACTTGCCGAAAAATGTGGCATCGTTGCTGAAGAAATTATGTTCAGTTCTAATAATACTCCAGTTGAAGAATTTATAAAAGCAATTGAATTGGGAGCTATTATTAATCTTGATGATATTAGCCATATAGATTTTTTAAAACAGCAGGCAAGTCTACCTGAATTAATTTGTTTTCGCTATAATCCTGGCAATTTACGCACTGGTTCAACAATTATTGGCTATCCTGAAGAGGCTAAATTTGGTTTTACTTGTGAACAATTATTTACTGGTTATAAGCTTGCAAAACAATATGGAATTAAAAGATTTGGCATTCATGCAATGATAGCTTCTAATGAACTTGATCCAAATTATTTTATTGAAACTGCTGAAATGTTATTTAAGTTGGTGAAGGAAATTTCAGCAATGGTTAGAATTCAATTTGAATTTGTTAATATTGGCGGTGGGATAGGAATTCCCTATAAACCTGAAGAAAAGCCAGTTGATTTAAGTATAATTAGTGAAGGAATTAAAGCTAAGTATGAATTATACAATTTAGCTCCAATTAAATTATATATGGAATGTGGCCGTATGATCACTGGGCCATTTGGCTATCTTGTGACTAAAGTGCGACATATTAAGCAAACCTATAAAAATTTTGCTGGACTTGATGCTTGTATGGCAAATTTAATGCGACCTGGGATATATAATGCCTATCATCATATGACAGTATTAGGTAAAGAAGATTTAGTTCATGATACCTTGTACGATGTAACTGGTTCACTTTGTGAGAATAATGATAAGTTTGCTATTGATCGTAAGTTACCACAATTAGATATTGAAGATATTATTATAATTCATGATGCTGGAGCACATGGTCATACCATGGGTTTTAATTATAATGGCAAATTGCGTTCGGCTGAGTTATTATTACGAGATAATGGTGATATTATAGAAATTCGTAGAGCAGAAACCATAGAAGACTATTTTACTACTTTAAACTTTGATAGATTAACAGAATTTTGATAAAATATTTAACAATTACGCAGAAATTAATAATCTTTCTTAACATCAATTGAGAATTAAATGTAGGCTGGGTAGGACTAAATCCAGCATAACCAACCATCATAAATAGCCATGGATTTAAAAAAAATTTTAGATAGACAGATATTACAACCACAATACGTTATTGATCATAATGAGAAAAAAACTGCTGTTATTCTATCTTTAGTAAAATTTAATGAATTATTTGATAAAATAGCTACAATAGTTCAATTAGCAGAAAGCTTAGAAAGAACAGTCGCCCAGCAAAAAAAACAAGGTGGTTTAATTAAAGCACCAACTGAAGATATAACCTCAGTAAGACAACATTATGAATTACTAAATAAAATGCTGGAAAATATGAGAGAATATCAAACGACTAATGTTGTGGTAAAACGCAAATTAATGCTACAAAATATTATTACTAATTTGGAAAAAGAAGTACAAATCAGAAAAAGCTTATTGGGTGAAGTAAAAAAACAAACTAAACCAGCAGTTTTACATAATGTAGCTGAATTACCAACAGATATTATAAAAAGTTCAGTATTCAATAAGATTAAAGATAGTTTATTAGATAAACCCATAAACGGACAAAAATCTCCAGTTATTATCTATGCTCCTAGTGGTGCTGGTAAGTCAACTGTAGCAACAGTATTGGCCCACGATGAAGATATTAGGCTAACTTTTCCAGATGGAATTTTCTGGGTTAATTTGGGTATGGAAGCAGATATATTATCTCAACAGATAACCCTAATTCAACAATTTACTGAGTCAATACCAGATATTTTTTCTATAGAAGAAGCCACTCAATATCTAAATAAATTATGTGAAACTAAAGCTTGTTTAATAATTTTAGATGATGTATGGGATTCTCAAGATATTTTGGCATTTAATATTGCTGTGGAACATAGCCAATTAATGGTTAATACCAGTGATAATAATATGTTAGGAATAGTTCAATATTTTATTAATAACATAACTAATCATAATTTAACTCCATTTACAGAACAGCAAGCTATTGACTTTTTTATTAAACATGCCAAACAAGATAAAAATACGACAATTCCTGCTTACTTAGAGGATTTAATGCATGCTTGTGATTATTTACCACTAACTCTAAAACTAGTTGCCAATGTAGCTAGAAATATCCCAATTGAAGAGTGGAGCGAACTAGTTGAAAGATTACACGATGTTGAATTAGAATTTTCAGATAAATATCCGCTTTCTTTGATGCAGGCATTGCATCTTAATATTGAAGATTTAGGAGAACCAGCAGATTATTATCTAGCATTAGGAGTTTTTGCCGATTATTCTAATATTCCACAGTCTGTAGTTTTAATATTATGGCGATATTTGTATCAGTTAACAGATGAAGAAGCCAATAGTTTTATTAGAGATTTAGTAGAAAAAGACTTATTGCAAATTAATAATGAATCACTAAGCTTGCATTCTTTCCAACATGATTATTTACTATTGGATAATTCGGAAGTAGAAAAATTACATGCCCATTTATTAGCAGCTTATCGACGTTTATGTGGTCAACATGGTTGGTTAAGTGGTCCTAATGATGGTTATTTTTTTCAATATTTATGTATGCATTTGCATCATGCTAATCGCTTAAATGAATTAAAATTATTACTATTAGATTTTGATTGGATGGAAAAAAAGTTAAACGCAACTTCGATATATTCTTTGATAAATGATTACGAATGGTTAGAAGACGACACTCTCGAATTTATTAAAAATACCTTATCTGAAGCAGCTTCAGTTTTAAATACTGATAAAAATGATTTAGCTATTCAATTATTGGATCGTTTATGGGAAGTAAAAGAGTTAAAAAATAATAGAGATATTCAAGCATTATTAAACCAAGCCAAAGAACTAGCTCCAAATTGGCAATGGCAGCCACGATTTCCAGATGAAAAACCAAAAGTTTAAGATATTTAATGAATATCAATAACTTAGTATTATTATAATTCGAGTATAAGGCAATGATTGCAAATTTCTGCAATGGAAAATTTTTGCTTATCATTCTAGTATAGTAAAAGTTGAACTTGCTCATAAAAAGTATGGGCAGTATGATGACTATCTACCCCAGCTGATTTGCCATATTTAATAAACCAAGGAATACAGCTTTCTATGTGCCTAATAAGTTTTCTGTACGATTTGGAATATTTAATGCCTTCTTTCATATTTCAGAAATAACCTCGGATAATTAGAGAATCATTAGCAATTCTACCACCTTGACCATATTCTAATCACCAGCAAGTTTCTAATATCGCTTATTAAATTTGATAGGTGAAGAATAAATTATATACTTGTCCTTCAATATAAATATTCTATTGACCATTTGCTTATATTTTAAAATAAGCTATAAGCAACCATGAAATATTTTATTATTATATTTATAACAATTATAATTATATTCGGCTTGGTAGAAACAAATTACTATTTAAAACAAAAACCTATCCACATTGCATTTATTGGTCCTATGTCTGGTAATGGAGCTGCTGCTGGGAAATTGATGACTCAAGCAATTCAAATGCAATTAGATAAAGTCAATGCTAAAGGCGGAATTAATGGTCAACAAATTTTATTAAGTAGCTTTGATGATAAAAATGATAAAACTCAAGCTAAACAACAAGCGTTAGCCATTGTTAAACAAAATAAAACCGTTGCAGTAATCGGTCATTGGTACAGTTCTGCTTCTATTAGTGGGGGAGAAATTTATAAAAAATATAAAATCCCGGCCATTACTCCAGGTTCTACCAATGTCAATGTGACTCTAAATAATGATTGGTATTTCAGGACTATTTTTAATGCTAAATCATCCGGTCAATTTCTCGCCAATTATGTCAAAAAAGTCTTTAAACAAAATGTAACAATAATCCAAGAAAAAGCTGCTTATGGTGCTTATTTAGCTGATGTATTTGCAGAAACTACTATTCAAATGGATGGCAAAGTTAATTATAGATGGAAATTTGATAGTGCTGATACTGATTTGGATAAAGTTCTTAAAAAAATTGTCGACTGTTTAAAAACTAAACCAGATGCTGGGGTAATTTTTCTCGCTGTTCAAGCTGTAGAAGGAATCAAGTTAGTAAAATTAATAAAAGAAGCTGGAATAACTAATAGAATTATCAGTGAAACTAGCTTTTCGGAAAAAACTTTCATTCATGGTTTTAATCAATTCCCCATAGAAAAAACTAATCCTGGTTATTATACTAATAACATTTATGTGGCTACTCCATTAATTTTTGATACTGCCAATAAAAAAGCTCAACAATTTCGAGAACAATATAAAACTACTTATCATGAAGAACCTGATTGGGCTGGAGCTTATGCTACTGACTCAACTTTAACTTTATTACAAGCAATTGAAGCAACTAATATTACCGGACAAAATATAGCAGAAGATAGGCAAAAAATTCGAGATTATCTGGCTAGTATGAATGATATTAATAAAGCTGTCAGAGGGCTTACTGGTTTTAATTATTTTGATAAAAATGGCGATTCAATGAAACCTGTTTCTATCGGGGTATTTAGAAATGGTGGTATTATTTCCGCTTCAACTCAGTTACAAGATGTGCCATATGTAGATCAATTGCTAGATTTACAAGATGAAATTGATAAAGAACGAATCGTTTTGATTGGCAATAAATATATGTATAAAACCAATGTGGTATATGTTGGGATTGAGCTAAATGAGATAAGTGAACTTAATACCAATAATTTAACTTATGCTATGGATTTTTATTTGTGGTTTCGATTTCAAGGTAATTTAGATACTAAAAATATTGAATTTATAAATGCAGTTGATCCAATTCAATTAGGAGAGCCAATTATTGAAAAAATTGGAGATCAAACCAGTCATTTATATCACGTGCAAGGTAAATTTAAAAGCCAGTTTTTTAACGATTATTATGCTTATCAACAATATGAATTAGGCATGAGTTTTCGCCATAACGATTTGACTAGTAATAATTTAGTATATGTTACCGATGTATTAGGCATGGGAATAACCAATCAATCTTTACTAGATAAAATTCAACAAACTCAAATTTTGGAAATGGCAACTGAATGGAAAATTAAAAACATTCGATTTTTTCAAGATAATATTCATAAAAGTTCTTTGGGCAGTTTGAAATATTTAAATATGCCAGACCAACAGATTGAATTTTCTAAGTTTAACATTTCTTTAACCATAAAAAATAGCCAATTCACTTTACGTGGTCGTATACCTTTTTACAATTCAATTGAATTAGCCATGATAAGCTTTATTGGTTTATTAATATTGCTCCAAGCCGAAAAAAAATTTATCAAACTATTTAAATATATTTGGTTTTTACAAGTTATATGTGTGCTTACCTTATTATTAGTTAGTGAAATAATTCTATTAGAATTGTTAGCATTTGGAACAAATGATCATCTACGTTATATAATTTTAGTATTTGATGTACTATGGTGGCTTACTCCAGCATTTTTGACCAATTTAATTATCAAGCATTTTGTCTGGCAACCCTTAGAAAATCGTACCAATCAACCAGTTCCAACTGTAGTAAGGATATTTATTGCTTTCATAGTTTATATGTTAGCATTTTTTGGAATTGTGGCTTTCGTTTATGATCAAGCACTTACTAGCTTATTAGCAACTTCTGGAGTAATTGCGATGATTATTGGTTTAGCAATTCAGATCAATATTTCCAATATTTTCTCTGGAATAGTTATCAATGTAGAACGACCATTTCGAGTCAATGATGGAATAAAAATTCAATTAGGCAAAGTTTTTCATGAAGGTAGAGTGGTTGATATTACTTGGAGAACTACTCGATTATTAACTGATGAAGGCTATGTACTAAGTATTCCCAATAGCGTTGCCTCAGAAGCAGTGATTCATAATTATAATTATACGGAAGAACTTTGCCAATCTTCAATTAATATTCGGATTGATTACGCTCATCCTCCAGAACGAGTGGAAAAAATCTTATTGGATGCAACTTTATCAACTGATGATGTATTAAAAGAACCTCCTCCCACCTGTCGTTTTAAAAAGTTTATTGATTGGGCTGGAGAATACACTATACTATTTTATGTTAATGACTATGGTAAAAAAACATCTTGTAATGGAGCTGTATTTAAACGAGTTTGGATTCATTTAAATCGAGCTGGAATTGTGCCACCAATTGTTCGGCAAGAAGTACAAACTTTTCAAGGTATTAAATCTAGAAGTTTAGATGAAGCTAGTAAACCAATAGCATTATTACATGAAATGGATATATTTTTACCATTTTCAGAAGAAATTAAAACTTATCTTAGTAAACGCATGCGACAACATAGATTTTCAGAGGGAGAAACTGTCGTTAAACAAGGGGATGATGGCAATTCTTTATTTGTAATTGTGGAAGGAGTTGTGGTAGTACAAGTAACATTAGAAGCTGATAAAGTTATTGATGTTGCTCGTCTAGGAGCTGGAAATTTCTTTGGAGAAATGGCATTATTCACCGGCCAAAAAAGAACTGCTACTATTCTTACCATGACCGAGACAATATTATTAGAAATAATTAAAGATGACATTGTTCCATTAATTAGTGAACAGCCAGAAGTAGCTAAATTAATTAGTAAAGTATTAACTCAACGTAAGATAAAAACTCAATCCCAATTGAACTCAACTCCTTCAGAAAAAGATATAATTTATAAAGAAATGTTAGATGGAATTGGAGACTTTTTTGGGTTAGACAATTGTGATTAGCTGGTCAAACACACAGGTTTAACCCCATGTAAGGGCAAACCTGCGTGTCTACCGTATATCTATTTTTTCAAATTGTCTAAATATTTTTCGGCATCTAATGCAGCCATACAACCAGTTCCAGCTGAAGTAATAGCTTGACGATAAATATGATCACATACATCTCCAGCGGCAAATACCCCAGGAATACTAGTTGCCTGTGAATTGCCATCAGAACCAGTTTTTATCTTTAAATAACCATTATTCATTTCTAATTGACCTTTAAATAAATCTGTATTTGGTTTATGACCAATGGCAATAAATATTCCAAATAAATCAATATCTTGGGTTGAGTTATCTTTAACATTTTTGATTCGCATTCCAGTAACTCCACTATTATCACCTAATACTTCATCAAGTACATTATTCCAAGCTATTGTTACTTTTCCGGCTTTTTGTTTTTCAAATAATTGATCAGCTAAAATTTTCTCAGATCGAAGTTCATCTCTTCTATGCACTAAGGTAACATGAGCAGCTATATTGGATAAGTATAAAGCTTCTTCCACTGCTGTATTACCACCACCAATAACTGCAACTTTTTGATCACGATAGAAAAAACCATCACAAGTAGCACAAGCCGAGACACCTTTACCCTTATATGCTTCCTCAGAAGGCAAACCTAAATATTGAGCTGATGCACCAGTAGCAATAATTAAAGCATCACAGGTATATTTATTAGAATCGCCAGTTAAAATAAAAGGTTGCTGGGTTAAATCTACCGCATTTATATGATCAAAAATTATTTCAGTATTAAAGCGTTCAGCATGTTGCTTCATTCGTTCCATTAAATCTGGACCGAGCACCCCCTTATTATCTCCAGGCCAATTATCAACATCAGTAGTAGTCATTAACTGACCACCTTGTTCCATACCAGTTATAAGTACTGGATTTAAATTAGCACGAGCCGCATAAACCGCAGCCGTATAACCAGCTGGGCCTGAGCCAAGAATTAATAAACGACAATGTTTTGTTTCACTCATAAATAATCTCTAAATTTGGAGTCCTTGTATAAGAAAATATTATCTTAAAACATATTTTAATTTTGGGACGATAAGATATAAAAATTAAAATACATATGGTGTATTAAATACTAGCAATATTATTGTAATTCATTTGATTCAATTAACTACTTTCAACATATTATAAAAATATTGGAATATAAAATTTATCTTGTAATTACCGATATAACCAAACTCTCATCAATGATAATAATTTATCTGTATCAATCGGTTTAGTCAAATAATCATTAGCTCCAGCTGCAATACATTTAGCCCTATCATCTTTCATAGCTTTAGCAGTTAAAGCAATAATAGGTAATTTATCATATTTCTTTTGAGTCCGAATTTTTTTAATAGCTTCATAGCCATCCATTCCTGGCATCATAATATCCATTAAAACTATCTCTATATCTTGGTGCTCTTTTAAAAGTTCTAGTCCTTCTTTACCATTTACTCCACAAACAATTTCAGCATCATGGTTTTCTAAAATTGTCGCTAAAGCAAAGATATTTCTCTCATCATCATCAATTATTAGAATTTTCTTACCTTTTAATATTGCTTTTTTATCATGTACCATATGTAACATATTGCGCTTACTAATAGATAAATCAGATTCTATTTGATGTAAAAATAAAGTTACTTCATCCACTAAAAACTCAGATGAGCTCACATGTTTAATTGGAATTTCATCGGAACAATGCAATAACAAAGTCTTTTCTTCTTTGGTTAAATCACGATCAGCATAAACAATTATGGGAATTTTACAAGGATGACTTTTTTCTTGCTGCATTTTTTTCAATAATTTACTACCTGAACCTTGTTCTAAATCTATATCTAAAATAACACAATCATAGGTTTTTGTTAATAATTTTTGACAAGCATTTTCACTATTTATTGATACTTCAATTTGTAAATTTTTATCTGTTACTAAATCTATAATTTTTTGTTTATTTCGTTTGCTGTCTGCTACAATTAACAATGTCTTTATAGTTTTGACAAGAAATGTTTCAATTTTTTGGAAAGCTTCCTGTAATTTTTCCATATTTATTGGTTTTACCAAATAACCAATAGCTCCCATTTTCTTAGCATCTATACTTTGATCAGTAGCAGACATAAAATGAACTGGAATATGGCGAATGTCTACATTATCCTTCAATTTTTCCATTACTGTAAGACCATCCAATTTTGGTAAGCCAATATCTAAGATTATCGCACTAGGTTTATATTCTATAGCTAATTGAAGACCAGTAATTCCGTCTTCAGCAAGCAAACATTTAAATCCTTTATTATGAGATAAATCTCTTATAATATTAGCAAATTTACGATCATCTTCTATTATCAAGATAGTTTTATCTTCAGCCGACAAATCATTTCTATCATCATCTAATAATTTAGCATTTGGAGACTGATATTCTTTTGTTAATAATAGTGGCTCTGTTGATTCAGGTATTTTTGGTAATGTTTGAAATGATTTGTCATATTTTTCAGGAAGATATAAAGTAAATGTACTACCTTGGTCTTTTTTACTGACTAAAGTAAGGTCGCCTCCCAATAAATGAGCTAATTTACGGGAAATAGATAAACCTAATCCAGTGCCCCCATAACGTCGACTAGTAGAACCATCCGCTTGTTGAAAAGCTTCAAATATACTTTGTTGTTTATCATCAGGAATTCCGATACCAGAGTCAATTACACTAATTATAATAGTTTTATTCAGTTCTAACATATCTAAATTAGTTGGAATTTTAATTGGACGTTGTACTATTAATTTAACCTCACCTTCATTAGTAAATTTTAAGGCATTAGACAATAAATTATTTATAATTTGTTTAATTCTTTGGCTATCAGTAAGTAATATTTTAGGCACATCATCTGTTATGGTAAGAGTAAATTTGATCTTTTTATTATTGGCAAGCGGTAAAAATTTACGTTCAATTATCATTAATAAATCCTTTAATACCACAGGTTCCCATTGTACATCAACTTTACCAGCTTCAATCTTGGATAAATCTAAAATATCATTTATTAACGTAAGTAAATCATTGCCTGCACTATTGATTGTTTTAGCATATTCCACCTGTTTTTTATCCAAATTATTATTACTATTTTCTGCCAATAATTGGGATAAAATAAGTAGGCTATTTAAAGGGGTTCGCAATTCATGTGACATATTAGCTAGAAATTCAGATTTATATTTACTAGCAGTTTCTACCTCTTCAGCTTTTATAACTATCGCTGCTTGAGTTTTTTCCATTTCAATTTGAATCTTTTCCATTTCAATCTTGCTAGCTTCTAAAGCCTGATTTTTTTCTTGCATCTCAATCTTTTGATATTCTAAATCTTTAGTTCTTTCTTCAAGTATTTCATTATTTTGGCGTAATTCTTCTTGTTGGGCTTGTAATTCTTCTGATTGATTTTGCAATTCTGCCGATTGACTGCGTAATTCCTCATTGATT
>DRQV01000073.1 GCA_011371325.1 Thioploca sp. | reverse complement strand
GTTACTTTGACGAGTGCTTAGTTAGGACACTACCGCTTTTTATAACATTTTTAATATACTTTTGGAGTAATTATTATGTTATATAGATATAATAGCAAAGATCGTTCTGTTTGTCAACAAAATATTGGTTCCTCAGAATCTACTAACTCGTAATGTGTATAAACGAAGTGTCATACACCAAAACATAATGAGATAATTAAGGTGCATAACGCTTAGCTTATGCACCCTATAAATTATTAAGTTTCAAGTTTCCAATAATCTAGCCATCATTTCTACAAAATTACACGGTCTAGTACGATAATCTAACTGAGCTTGAATAATTTTATCCCAACCAGTTCTGCAAGCACCTGATGAACCTGGTAAACAAAAAATATAAGTTCCATTAGCAACTCCAGCTAGAGTTCTCGATTGTAGGGTTGAAGTACCAATCTCTTCATAGGATACTGTTCTAAACAATTCTCCAAATCCATCTAAAACTTTATCCAATAAAGGATAGATAGCTTCCGGTGTACAATCTCTACCAGTAACCCCAGTTCCACCAGTAGTTATAATCGCCTGAATATCTATATCAGCAATCCACTTAGAAACTATTGCTCGCATTTGATAAATATCATCTGGTACAATTATTTTCTCAGCCAAATTATGTCCAACTCCAGTCAAACGATCTACCAAAGTTTCACCAGAAGTATCCGTTTCTTCAGTACGACTATCTGAAACTGTAAGAATAGCGATATTAATAGGGATAAATTTTCTATCTGACATTATGATTCCTTAATTAATTTTAACCGGACATTACCAGCTTTAACTCTGATTTTTTCAATTATAGTAGTAACATATTGAGCAGGTTTTAAAGTTTGAGTAGTTGCCAAATATGCGTCTACTCCCCAAGGTTGTAATTCAACTTTATAGCCTCCTTTCACTTCATACACAACCAAAGCTTTCAATGGCACATTACTATATGATTGCTTTAAATACTGCATAAACCAACGTTTTTTAGCCTCACCTTCGATTTGCCTAGCATAACGAACCGTTCTATCCGCTGTTTCTAACACTTTCAACAGTTCGTCTTTATCATATGGTAATTCTTCATCAACTAAATGAGCCATCAATTGCCTTTGCATTACTAAATCGGCAAACCGTCGTAAAGGAGAGGTCAATTGAGTATACATAGATAGTCCTAAACCACTATGTCCACTTGGTTGTAAAGATAAAGAAGAACGACCTAACAATTTACGCACCTTATGCAAAGCTAATGGATCAGAAGCCATGGTTTTAGTAATTGGTTCAAGAGGTGGAGATTGAACTCGATAAATTAATGGAATTTGATGTAGATAAGCATATTTAGCTGCTATTTGATTAGCTAAAATCATCATTTCTGCTACTAATAATCTGCTAGGAGAATTGGTATCAATCATATCAATCGTAACTCTACCAGCATTAACTTTAATCTTATATTCTGGACGTTGTAAAGTGAAAGCACCATTAGCTTGTCTCTGAGCCTGCAATTGCTTGGCACAATTTAATAATTCTCGTAATTTTTGAGCAGTATCATCTTTACCTTGATTAATTAATTCATCAGAATCAGTATAATGTAAGCGTTTTAATACTATAACCGCTTCATTGCTAATCTCACTATTGACAATCTGTCCTTCTGAATCTAACCAAACTCTTATTACTAAAGAAGAACGCACTTGTTTAGCAGTCAAACTAGCAATATTACAAGACAGATATTCAGGTAACATTAATATGGTTTGAGTAGGTAGATAAACAGTTGTACCACGTCGCATAGCTTCACGATCTAATATATCTCCACTTTGAATAATGCTAGCTGGATTAGCAATTGCTATAGTAAGTTTCCATAATTCTCCATCTTCATCAATCCCTATCGCATCATCAACTTCACGAGTTTCTTCATCATCAATACTAAATAATATATTACTAATAGTCTGATTTTCAGTAGGTTGCCAAATTTCAATTGCTTGAGCAGCCTCATTTACGGCAGCAGAAAATTCTGATTTTAATCCAGCTACGATAACATCTCTATCAGCATCGAGCGGTAAACGGCCAGTCTTTTGTAATGCTTCAAATACTAACTCACGAGCAGTAAGTTTTACAGAACTAGATATTTTATTAACTAATTCTTCCAAATCTTTATCTGTATCACCCCGTAACCATTTTTCCAAACGTTCTACAAATGGTGTGATTTCAACTGGTATATTTAAGATTTTAAATCCTTCATTATTCAAAACAGCTGGCATAGAATTTTTGGATATTTGTTGTAGCCATTCTTCTGCTAAAGCTTGGGATTTTTTCCGAAGCAATTCTCGTTCTCGTTGATCTTTTAGTTCTTGTACTTGTTTGGCAGTACGTGCTTCCCATTCTTGCCCTTTACGTTTAAAATATAAGCGATTTTCAGATATTACATACCAAATAGCAGCTCTTTTTTCAGTAGTGATTTCTCCACCAAAATATAAATCTATTAATTCATCAATTGCAGATACTTCTAATTCTAAAGCAGTTTCCCATAACAAATCTATATCAATTTCCTTGCATATCAAATTTATAGCAATTTTTATCGTTGCAAGTTTACCATTCCAATCATTTGGTTCTTTAACTATAGACGGATGTTGCCATAATAATTTATCTTTAGGAATTCGTAACTCTCGTCCTTTTTCATTAATTGCTTGAATTTTATTTTTAACTCGTTTCGTAGTGCAAATAAAGTGAATCTCATCATTATTTTGAATAATCCATATTTGGCCTTCAAATTCAGTCATTATGATTCCTAAATTAGTTTTGGTATTGAACCTTGTGATTTTTAACTTAAATATAGCAATATAATCGATATTAGTAAGTTTTGCAAGCATATACGCTGATACTGAGTTTTAACTAATTAAATAATTTATGAATAAAATATTAGAGTGTATCAGCAATTTCTTCTTTTAAGTTAAGGATAAGATAAATGGCAAATATAATTATTCTAATAATTAATACAATTAAAAATTTTTAATGATTTCAATTAATATGATACTATGATATTTTGCTTAAGAATTCTAAAATACTAACGAGGATTATCTTATGAAAAAGTTATTTATATTATTAAGTTTGCTAACTGTAGTTGCTAATGCTAAAATGTATAAATGTCAAGATGCAGATGGTAATATTCAATATACTCAAACTCCTACCGCTGATTGCTCACGAGAAGTTGAAACTACAACTGGACAATTTATAATTTCTGGTGAACAAACTGCTGAAATACCTGAAATCAAGGAAGAAATCCCTAAATTCCCTAAAGATAGTAATCGTGTAGAAAATTTATCGTCAGAAGAGATTGCTGTGAAAAATGCAAAGATACTCAAACAAAATTGTGATATGGCTATTGATAACTTAAATTTACTGAATACTGATAAACCATTAGCAAAGAACAATAAAGATGGTGAGCTTGTTTTGTACACAAAAGAAACGCGTGAGCAAGAACGAGCTAAAATTCAGAAATATATTGATGATAATTGTACTAAACAGAACAAATAATTGTACTAATATCATGCCTGAATTATTTTATGGGATAAATTATAAATAGAATACTGTTGGAAGTAGTAATTTTATAACTCTGATTGTAAAAAATACATAGAGTCAGTTGAAGAAGTAATAAATATACCAATGCTTGTAAATCGAACAAGTATTAGAAGCTGGAAAAGCTGCAAATGTAATTAAAGAAATCATTCTTCAAAGTCGTGTTGAATTTAATATTGAGCCAGAAGAACAAGATATTTTGGCATTTGAACAAACATAAAACTGATGAAAATTAAAATGCAACCTAACAAAAACGCTAAATATCATAAAATAAACCTAGTTCCTACAATTTTTCCGAAATTAAAATGATTACAGACAACACGATTGAATTATTGACCTTAAATTTAAAACTCTTAGGTCATAAAACGCAAAAAAATGTTCTGATAAGTGCTGGTCATAATAGTGATAAAATAAAAATGTTACCAGCAATTAAAAAGTTGTTAAAGTTAGATATATCTATTTTTGCAACTCATGGAACTAGCCGATTTTTAAATAAAAATAACATAATTAATCAAGAACTCTATAAAATAGTCGACAAGAAAGAACCAAATATATGGTCTTTTCTACAAGATAATCGATTTGATTTTGTAATCAATATCCTGACTGGTAATCATGATTATGATGAAGAAACTGACAGCAATTTAATTCGACGTTTATGTATCGAAAATTCTATTCCATTGATGACAGACATAGATGTTAGTATTGAAACCATTGAAAATTTGATCAAAAAACATGATGATGGTTTTCTAAAATACAAAGGTGGAGCATCTGAATCATGGAATTTGAAAAATAATTTTCTACATTTAAAAGCCGAAAATGGTGGTTTAGCCTGCTATCATGCTCATTTTGACAAGTCATATCTAATTTCAATGGAAAATTTGAAGTTAAGTCAGGTTGATATGCAGAAAAAATGGGATATTTATGCTTATTTGAAAGAAAATTATACTCATGAAGATTTGATTGAACGTATGTCGAGAGCAGTAAATACGATGATTAAACAAGGAGTTACTTATTGTAGAACTTTTATAGATGCTGATAATATAGTTAAATTACTACCAATTAAAGCAGCTCTTGAAGTTAAAGAGAGGTATAAAAATCGAATTTATTTAGAATTAGCAGTTCAACCATTGCAAGGAGTTCTTGACCAGGAATCTTGTAAATATTTTCAACAAGCTTGTGAATTAGCTGATGTTATTGGAGGTTTACCATCTAGGGATCGACCAACTCCAGAAAAACATTTAGATTTTATTATGAATTTAGCTAAAGATTTGGATAAAACTATTGATGTACATATTGATCAAGAAAATAATCCCGATGAAAATGAAACCGAATTATTAGCGATTAAAACGATAGAACATGGTTTGGAAGGAAAAGTACGTGGAGTACATGCAATTTCTTTAGCCGCTAAAGATGATAGAGAACAAGAACGAATTCTGCGATTGGTAAAAGAAGCTCAAATGGGTATTATTATCTGTCCATCTGCTGCTATTAGCATGAAACAATTAAATAAAACTGCTCCATTACATAATTCAATTGCTCCTTTGATTAAATTAATTGAATATGAAATCCCAATTTATTTAGGAGTGGATAATATACATGATTTATTTATGCCTTTAGTTGATGGTGATATGTGGTTTGAATGTCGATTACTGATGGAAGCTTGCAGGTTTTACGATATTGAAAAAATTATTCAAATTGCTTGTGATAAAAGTGGATTTTAGTAGTATAATCTTAAATTCATTATGACCAGTAATAAAATTTTCCAATTGAAGTAAACTATTAAAAATATGAAAATTAATACCAATACAATTAGACCATTATTAAAAAATAATTATTACGCTTTTGCAAATATACCAGATAGTATATTAGCCGAATCTATATTGCGAACTTTTTCTTTACAAAAGGGTGAAAAAATTATTATTGGTGGCTCTAGCGATGTAGCAGATCAATTATGCTTAGTTAAAGGCCAGATTAAAGTAGAAGATAATACCACTATTATTCAAATAGATACAGATAATACCCAACCATTTCTATTTCCTATTTTGCCTGAAACATTAAGTATTTCAGCACTTGATGATTCTGTATTTTGTCATATAGATAGCCAAAAATTACATACTACTAATAATGTAATCGAACTTGAATTAATTTTGTTTGCTGCTTGTCCTTATGGGCAACGTATTTTGATAACTTTGCTATATAACAACCAACCGCATAAATTAACTATAATCGAACCTGGAAATTTACCAGATTGGTTTGAACAAGTTTCTCCGCTTGGCAACGTCCCTATATTACGAGTAGAAAATGAGACAACTATATTTGAATCTTCTGTAATTAATGATTATTTGAATCAAATTGCAGCTAATAGTTTATTACCTGAAAATCCATTACACAGAGCCAAATGTTGTAGTTGGATAGAATTTTGTTCTACTTGTCTTGGCAGTTTTATTGGAATGATCAGTGCTAAAACAGAAATAGCATTTACTGAAGTACGAGACAATTTCTTAAAAAATTTGCAGATTTTAGAACAACAAGTTGATGAAAATGGCCCTTATTTTATTGGAGAGCAATTTACTTTGGTGGATTCTAGTTATGCTCCATTATTTCTTCGGATGCACCATTTATCTGAAATAATTGATTTTTATAAACCAGAAGAATTACCTAAAATTAAAAATTGGAGTGAAAAATTATTAGCGTTAGAAGCTGTACAAAATTCTACTGTTGGCGATTTTTCCAAACTGTTTAGAACTTTTATCCAAAAAAGAGGTCAAGGTAGTTATATAAGTAAATTATGCAAATAGGGAATTACATTTTAAAAAACAATGTAATACTAGCTCCAATGGCAGGTATAACGGATAGTCCATTTCGGCGTTTGTGTAAGGAAATGGGAGCTGGAATGACCATGTCTGAAATGGTTTCATCAAATTCCTTGCTATGGGGTAGTAAAAAAACCTTGCGTCGAGCTAGTCGTGATGGCACAGATTCAGTACATTGGGTGCAAATTTTAGGAGCTGATCCAAAATTATTGGCCAAAGCGGCTCAACATAATATTGATAATGGAGCGCAAATTATTGATATTAATATGGGTTGTCCAGCTAAGAAAGTTTGTAATACTATGGCTGGTTCGGCTTTATTAAGAGATGAGAGCTTAGTTGCTAATATTCTGGAAACTGTGGTAAATTCAGTTGATGTTCCGGTAACTTTAAAAATCCGTACTGGTTGGGATAAGGAACATCGAAATGGATTGCGTATCGCAAAGATTGCCGAACAAGCTGGAATTCAGGCTTTATCTGTACATGGACGTACTAGGGCTTGTAAATTTGGTGAAGAAGCAGAATACGAAACTATCGCTAATATTAAAGCTAACAGCAAAATCCCAGTGATCGCTAATGGTGATATAGACAGTCCAGAAAAAGCTGAATATGTATTGGATTATACTAAAGCAGATGCTGTTATGGTAGGTAGAGCTGCTTTTGGTCGACCATGGTTATTTCGAGAAATAGTTCATTATTTACAAACAGGAGAGCAGTTACCTAGTCCAACTCTATTAGAAATTCAGGATATATTATTGAACCACTTAGAAAGTTTGTATCAATTTTACGGTGAATATACTGGAGTAAGAATGGCACGCAAACATTTATCTTGGTATAGTAAAAATCAACGTAATGCAACTACATTTCGTGATAATATCAACCGAGCAGATACTAGTTTGGCACAAATAACTCTCACTAAAGAATTTTTTGCAGATTTATTAAATAATTGAAATAGCTTAAATTTTTGTTATCTATTTAGTGTTTAACAGCCTATTGGCTTTATTCTGATAAATTAAAACAAATCTAACGATTTACTACTTGCTTAAGTCGAAACCTATTTAAAGATAATTTTACATGAAAACCTAAAAATTTAGTCTTGACTATGCTCTAATTTTTCAGCTTTTTTTATTACCATATCCTCTAAATCAGTTTTATATTTTCTGACATTATCTCTAATTTTAGTATCTTTTATTCCAATGATTTGAGCCGCTAATATTCCAGCATTTATAGCATTATTAATTGCAACTGTAGCAACAGGAACCCCACCAGGCATTTGCACAATTGATAATAAGGAGTCAAACCCTTGTAAATTAGAAGTTTTTACTGGTACACCTATTACTGGTAAAACTGTCATAGCAGCAACCATACCTGGCAAATGGGCAGCACCACCAGCTCCTGCAATAATTACTGCAAAACCTCTAGCTTCAGCATTTTTTGCATAGTCAAATAAACGTTCTGGAGTTCGGTGGGCAGAGACAATTGTTAATTCATAATTTACTTTTAATTGAGTTAATATTTTACTAGCTTCAGTCATCACTGGTAAATCAGAATCGCTTCCCATTATAATTCCAACTTTCATATTGCCTCCGTACCTTTAACTGTTAAAATATCTCTAACCATGTTCACTTTATCGATAGCATCGGCTAAATTTTCATCTAATACTGTGATATGCCCCATTTTCCTAAATGGATGAGTAGTTTCTTTATTATACCAATGTAAGGTTAAACCCGATATTGCTAATGTTTCCTCCAATCCTGTAATTATTGGAGTTCCTCTATAATTTTTTTCACCCAATAAATTTAGCATAACAGATGGTTTTAATAAATCAGTGATTCCTAGTGGTAAATCACTAATAATACGAATTAATTGTTCAAATTGACTGGTAATGCAAGCTTCTATAGTGTAATGACCTGAATTATGTGGTCTCGGAGCGATTTCATTAATTAATACCTGTCCATCATGAGTAAGAAACATTTCCACTCCAAAAATACCAATCCCATCAATAGCTTCAATAGCTTGCAAAGCAATAGTACGAGCCTTATAGTCTATTTCTGTACTAATTTGAGCTGGAGCTACAACAATATCACATATATTAGTATTATCATCAAAAACCATTTCTACAACTGGATAACAGGCTGTTTCTCCATTAATACTACGAGCTATAATAATTGCCAATTCCTTATCAAAATCAATAACTTCTTCAATTATAGAAGGAATTTGTAAAGCATTAACTATATTATCCTTCAAAACAACTACTCCTTTACCATCATAACCCCCCATCCTAGCTTTCTGCACAAAAGGTAATTTAATCAAATATTTGGAAGATAATTTATCCACTGCTTCAAATTTAGCAGTTGGGATATTATATTGTTGAAATAATTGCTTTTGTTTTAATTTATCTTGAATTATAGCTAAAACTTTAGGAGAAGGGTAAATAGCATAGCCTGCATCAACTAGTTGATGTAAAGTTCTAATATCAATATGCTCAATATCATAAGTTAATACATCGCTTACCTTAGCTAAATCCATCAACTTTTCTGGATCATATAGACTGCCAATAATTTGAGAATCAGCAACATTATTAGCTGGACAGTTAGCAACCGGGTCTAATATAGTTACATAAAATCCCATGGTTTTAGCAGCCTGAGCCGACATTTGTGCTAATTGGCCACCACCTATGATACCTATTCGTTTAATTGGATAGGAAAATTGCTTCATATTTTTTGTTATTTAATATACTGGAATATAATTATTGATACAACCACACGCGCATCAAAGATATTAATTTATCACTATCAAATGGTTTAGATAAATAATCATTAGCTCCAGCCTCTATACATTTAGCTTTATCACCTTTCATTGCTTTAGCTGTTAATGCTATAATTGGTACTTTACGCAATCTATCTTGCAATCTAATCTGTCTCATAGCTTCATAACCATCCATTTCTGGCATCATAATATCCATTAAGATAATAGAAATATCTTGATGTTCTGCCAATAAATCTAATGCTTCCTGACCATTTTGGCCAATTACAACTTCCATTTCTCTTTCTTCTAATATAGTAGCTAAAGCAAATATATTTCGTACATCATCATCAACTAACAGTACTTTTTTATGCCGTAAAATAGCTTCTTTATTATGTACCATCTGTAGCATATTACGTTTTTCAGTTGGTAATTTAGACTCTACTTGATGAAGAAATAAAGTAGCTTCATCTAACAAACGCTCGGGAGAACGTACTGTTTTAACCGTCAAATTTTCTGTAAAACGATTTAATATAGTCTCTTCATCTGGTTTTAATTCACGATTTGCATAAATAATTACTGGTATCTGTGACCAATTATCATCATTATATAAATTTTCTAATAATTTAATACCTTCTGCATTGGCAATTTCTATAATAATACATTCAAATGGAATTTCTTTAAGTTTTTGTAAAGCTTCATTTAAAGTATTAACAAGAATTGGTTTTACATCACTACCATCAAATAAATCTATAATTTTTCCATTATTTACCACAACCAGTAAATTTTTCATAGTTTTACTTAAAAACTGTTCAATTTTTTTGAAAGCTTCTCCTAAATCTATCATGCTGATAGGTTTATGTAAAAATCCGATAGCTCCCATTTTTTTAGCATCCATATCTGAATCTGAGGCTGACATAAAATGTACTGGAATATGACGAGTATCAGGGTTATCTTTTAAGCGTTCCATCACTGTCCAGCCATCTATTTGTGGCAAATCTATATCAAGTATTATTGCATTTGGTTTGTATTGCGTAGCTAATTGTAAACCATCTATACCATTTTCAGCAATTAAGTATTTAAAACCCTTTTCTTGTGATAAATCTAATAAAATTTGGGAAAATTTACGATCATCCTCTATAATTAAAATAGACTTATCATTT
>DRQV01000072.1 GCA_011371325.1 Thioploca sp. | reverse complement strand
TTATTAATATAACTCCTGAAGTTGATAAGTGTTTGCGAGAAAGTGGAATTCAGGAAGGATTTATATTAGTTAATGCTATGCATATCACAGCATCAGTTTTTATTAATGATGACGAATCAGGGTTACACCACGATTATGAAAAATGGTTAGAAAAATTAGCACCTCACGAACCAATCAGTCATTATCAACACAATCGTACTGGTGAAGATAATGGTGATGCTCATCTTAAAAGACAAATCATGGGTCGTGAGGTCATGGTTGCAATCACTAAAGGACGTATGGATTTTGGTCCTTGGGAACAAATATTTTATGGCGAGTTTGATGGTGGTCGCCGTAAACGAATTTTAGTAAAAATTATTGGAGAGTAGCTTGCTAAAACTGTTGTAAAACCTTATCAATTTTTTCTTGAATAAGATTTTTTTGTTCTTGTGATAAACTGGGGTTATCTTTACGTTCTTGTAATAGCCTTGTATACTCTTGTAAAGTACTATCTATACGCTGTTTAACCTCATCGATTCTTTCTTGATAAATCTGTAATTTAGTTGGAGAAGAAGATGCTTCGCGTCGTATGCGACGTAGATTTATCTCTAAAAATCTCTGTAAATAAGTATCATATTCTATATTGATTTCTGTTTGCTCATCAAGCTTATTTTGCAAAGTATCTTCGGTATCTATAATACGTTTTTTCACACTATTGATATTTATTTTAATTGCATTAACCTGACTTTCTGATACATCTTGATTATCTTTACTACGGTTATAACTATCTTTTAGGTCTTCTAAATTACCTCTAAGACCTTCAAGAATACTCTGAATCGGTTGAATTTGCCCAGCTATAGAGCTTAATAAAGCTGTACGCCTATTTTCAATATCACGTTCTCGACTAAAGAGAGCTAATAAAGCATCATCCCTTTTTTGTTGTGCTTTACGTTTACGCTCTTCTTCCTTTTCTTGTTTAATAATAGCTAATTCTTCAGCAGTTGGAGCTGGATCGATATATTCACATTCACTTCTACGACATTTCCAAAAACCTTTTTGAGAATAAAGTGGAGAAACATAATTACCACATTCACGTACTTCATCATCATTAAGCCAACAATAAAGAATATTTTCCTTAGCTTGGACCGGGAATAGCATTACCAACATAATAAAAATTAAGGTAAATTTACTATATACTTTCATTAAGATTCTCCTAATATTTCTTTAAGATGAGTAGCAGCTTTTTTAGCAAAATAAGTTAAAATACCATCTGCTCCAGCTCGTTTTAATGCCAATAATGATTCCATCATTACTGAAATTTCATCCAACCAACCTTTTTGAGCAGCTGCCATAAGCATAGCATATTCTCCACTAACATTGTATGCAAAAGTTGGAACTCCAAATTCAGTTTTAACTCGATAAATAACATCTAAATATGGCAAGCCAGGTTTCACCATTATCATATCAGCTCCTTCCCGCAAATCTAACGCCACTTCACGTAATGCTTCATCACTATTCGCAGGATCCATTTGATAACTATATTTATTGCCACCAGCTAATGATCCAGCTGACCCAACAGCATCCCGAAATGGGCCGTAAAAATTGGAGGCATATTTAGCTGAATAGGCTAAAATTTTAGTATTTATATGGTTTTCTAGCTCTAATTTTTGCCGAATATTGCCAATTCTACCATCCATCATGTCAGAAGGAGCAACTATATCAGCTCCAGCTTCTGCATGAGAAAGAGCTTGTTTTACTAAAACTGCCACAGTTTCATCATTTATAACATAACCCTTATTATCGATAAGACCATCTTGACCATGAGTAGTAAATGGGTCTAAAGCTACATCAGTTATTACTCCTAAATCTGGAAATTCTGCTTTTATAGCTCGCACTGCTTGTTGGGCTAAACCATCAGGATTATAAGCCTCTTTGGCATCTAAAGATTTTTTTTCTATTGGAACTACTGGGAATAATACAATAGCTGGAATACCTAACTTAATTAATTCAGAAGTTTCTTTCAATAATTCGTCGATACTAAAACGAAATTGTTCTGGCATTGAATCAATAGGAATTTTTTGTTTTTTTCCTTCAACTATAAAAAATGGATAAATTAAGTCATTATTAGTTAGAATATTTTCACGCATTAAATTACGTGAAAAACTATCACTTCGCATTCTACGCATACGAGTACTGGAAAATTGAGTCATAATATATTTAGTGGCAATTTGAAAGTTGTATGGAAGCCATGTAGGGTCAATATATCCTACGTTAAGTATATAATTATTAAAATACTATCTCTACTCCAAAGAAAAAAGTTCGCCCTCGATTGGGTATTCCTTCATAAAAAGATTGAATTTTAGTTGAACTATAATATTCTTTATCAAATAAGTTATTTATGCGGCTTACCAAAGTCAATTGTTTATTTAAACTATAACGGATAGTATTATTCCACAACCAATAGCCATCATGTATTATAATATTATTTCTAATATCTTGTTCAATTTCATCATGATAAAAACCGTTTAAATTAAAATTCCAAGCTCCTAATTTATAATTAGCAATTAATGATAATGTCTGTTTGGCAACTCTGCGTGGTTCTTGTTCTGTATCAATTAAATAAGTATAAGTACCTCGTAAGTTAAAATTATTTATTGTTGTAGTAATATCAAATTCTAAACCATTTGTATTTAAATCATTGGTATTTGTAAAAATACGTTCGTTATTACTATTAATTACCGTGTCAATCTTACTTTTATATTGGCTGTGGAATAAAGTCAATATTGTTTCAACATTAGAATATTCTTGTAGCCAGGCAAATTCTGTAGTTTTCACAGTTTCTGGTTTAATATCAGCATTACCCAAAGAAACAACCGTTGAAGCTTGGCGAAAAGAAGGAGCTCTAAATGCCTGACCATACATGAATTTAAATCTAGTTTTAGGATTAATAGCGTATACAAGAGCAACTCGTGGATTGGTTGTGTTACCAAAATCAGAGTAATTATCATTGCGAATACCTAAAGTTATTTCAATATCATCACTAAATTGATATTGGTCTTGTAGATATATTCCGATAATATTGCGATCAGTCGCAGAAATTATTCGTTCATCTTTACCACTCATATTATTACGAGCTTTATCGACATTAGGATTACGCCATACCATCCCAGCTAATAATTTATGTTTATCATTAAATTTATAATACTGATCCAAACCAAATTGCCATTCGGATTCTTCAAGGTCTGATAATACTAAAGTAGTATCTTGGAAAATATTAGTACGCAATCCTGCAGTAGTTAAATAACTAGCATGCAATGTTAATGGATTGGTTGTGTTGTTGAATAAATTATATTTAAAATAAATAAAGTTTTGTTGAGATTCAAAAGCATATATCGCATTATTTTCATCGCTACGATTGATAAGAAAACCTTCAATTTGACGTTTACTATGACGAATATTAATTCGGAAATTATCATCCCAAGTGTAAGTCAAGTAAACATTATCTCCATCTTTTGG
>DRQV01000071.1 GCA_011371325.1 Thioploca sp. | reverse complement strand
TCTACAGACTGATTTGATATTTCATAGACAATATGAACTATTTCAAAATGAATACTTAGTAACTGATGTAATCTTTTACCAGGTAATAAATGTTCATGTAATATATGGTAGTTTTCATTAGATGTAATACCCATGATTAGTTCTTGTAATTCAGCATTCACTTGTAGATTTAACTCTTTTAGCTTTAAAATAGCCAATCTTTTAAAAGAAAAACTTTTCATTTCAGCACAAAAGTCATTCAATAAGTGAATACTATTTAACAATAACCATCGGCTATCCATATAATCATTCTCGATCAATTAAAAAAACATCCCCTGCAATGGTGACGAAGCACTACCATAATTTTTTTTAGGCATTCGACCAGCTAAATATGCTTCCCGTCCGGCTTCAATAGCTTTTTTCATTGCTGAGGCCATCAATAATGGTTGTTTAGCAGCAGCGATTGCAGTATTCATTAACACTCCATCACAACCTAATTCCATTGCCACAGCAGCGTCTGAAGCAGTACCAACTCCAGCATCTACTAAAATTGGTACATGGGCATTTTCAATAATATTTACAATATTAAATGGATTACGAACCCCTAGCCCAGAACCAATTGGAGCAGCTAATGGCATAACTGCAACACAGCCTAATTCTTCTAATCGTTTTGCTATTATTGGATCATCATTAGTATAAACCATGACTTGAAATCCATCTTTAACTAGTATTTCGGCTGCTTCTAAAGTCGCTGTAATATCCGGGAATAAAGTTTTTTCATCACCTAATACTTCTAACTTAACTAGTCTATGTCCATCTAGCAATTCTCGTGCTAATTTACAAGTTCGCACTGCATCAGATACTGTATAACATCCGGCAGTGTTGGGTAAGATAGTATATTTATCAGGAGTAATTACGTCTAATAAATTAGGTTTTTCAGGGTCTTGACCAATATTAGTTCTACGGATAGCTACAGTAACTATTTCTGCTCCACTTGCTTCAATAGCGAGTTTAGTTTCTTCTAAATCTCTATATTTGCCAGTCCCTACAAGTAAACGTGAGTTATAATTTTTACCAGCAATCGTTAAAGTTTTGTCAGTGAAATAACGTTCAGACATGTTGATCCTATAAAATGGAGTTATATAAAATTGATGGTTAATATTATTCTATTATTTAACTATTTGCAATCTTTAAATTATTAAATAAAAATTCTAATAATGCTTTTTGCGAATGTAAACGGTTTTCTGCTTGCTGCCAAACGACGCTTTGTGAACCTTCAATCACCTCAGTGGTAACTTCTTCACCTCTGTGAGCTGGTAAACAATGCATGAATAAGGCATCAGGTTTAGCTAAAGATAATAGCTTGTTATTTACTTGATAATTTTTAAATACTTGCATCCGTTCTTGCTGTTCATCTTCTTGCCCCATACTAGCCCATACATCAGTAGAAATTAAATCAGCATCTAGTACCGCTTGTTCAGGATCGGTAATAACAGTTATTTGATTGGCAAACTTTTGCATCAATTCTGCCTGCGGTTTATAAGCAACTGGTGTACTAATAATCAATTCAAAATCAAACTGATAAGCAGCATTTATATATGAATGACACATATTATTACCATCACCAATCCAAACTACTTTTTTACCTTGAATAGAACCACGTTTTTCCACATAAGTTTGTACATCAGCAAGCAATTGACAAGGATGACAAAAATCAGTTAAAGCATTTATCACTGGTACTTTGGAATTTTTGCTAAAAACTTCAACTGTTTCATGAGCATAGGTTCTAACCATAATGCAATCAACCATTCGTGATAATACTCTAGCCATATCACCAACTGGTTCTCCACGGCCTAACTGTGTATCAGTTTGGGATAGAAATATTGAACTTCCACCACATTGAGCCATTGCTGTTTCAAAAGAAACTCTAGTCCGAGTTGATGATTTTTCAAATACCATAGCTAGAACTTTATTTTTAAACAAAGGTGGACATTGGCCTTTTGTTTGTAATTCTTTAAGTTCAATAGCTCGTTGAATCAATGTATTTAATTCAGTTTTAGATAAATCTAATAAAGATAGAAAATGACGTGCAGCCATAAATATATTTCCTTTTAACTCAATTCTTCTTGAATTAAATTGCTAACCTTTGCAATAATTTCATCTGCTTGCTTATCGGTTATAATTAATGGTGGTAGAAGACGAATAACTCGTTCTGCGGTAACGTTGATTAATATATTTTGTTCGAGAGCTTTAACTACTAATTTACCACAAGGTTGCTCAAGCTCAATCCCAATCATTAATCCTTTAATTCTAATTATTCCTGTTATTTTGCTTAAAGACTGACTAAATCCTTGTTTAAATCTCTCACTGAGTTCTTGAACTCGTGATAATAAATTATTTTGTTTAATTATGTCAATCACTGCTAATGCAGCCTTACATGCTAATGGATTTCCACCAAAAGTTGAGCCATGAGTTCCTGGTTGTAAAATATCAGCTACTTTACCTTTAGTTAAACAAGCTCCAATTGGAAATCCATTACCTAATCCTTTGGCTAAAGTTATGACATCTGGGAATATATCGGTATGTTGAAATGCACACCATTTGCCAGTACGTCCCATACCAGTTTGAATTTCATCTAACATTAATAACCAATCATTTTTATC
>DRQV01000070.1 GCA_011371325.1 Thioploca sp. | reverse complement strand
TTTGAAAAAGCTTCTGAATCAGAGTATGAACAATGGCGTCCAATGCACAGAGGTGCTGGACCAGCTAACTAGTTTTAAATTTATAAAGGGGTATTTCTGACCTCTTTATATTTACCGAGTTTTATGGGCAGATTTTATCTCTGCCCTTTTTAAGTTTTAAACATCCATTTTTCCTTTCCTGTCTTAATCCAATTATGCGATTATTTAACTTTACCAAATCTATAATATTGTCGTTATTCCTATTGTCATCCAATACTCTTTTTGCTGCTATTGAAGGTGGGGTGATAAATATTGAACACTGTTTTAATTGTGATACTTTATTGGTAGGAGCAGCTAATGTTTTTCCTAACAGTATTCAATGGGTTGGAAGTCAAGAAGGTAGTATTTATCTAAATGCAGAATTAAATGAATATGGTTTTACCGGGTGGCAAAAAACCTATCATTCATCAATAGATAACTTATGGAATCTTGATACTTCAACCCGGTTAATTTTAGCAAATGCTAAAGCAAATGGAGCAGCTCCACCTATTGGTTTTTTCTTTGCTCCTAGTTCTGAAGGCCGTGAATCTAGCAGTATTGAATATACAGTAGCAACTATAGGCAAAATAACCAAATTAGTTAATGGTTCAGGAATAGCTGATAATAATAGTTCTATAACTTTACAAGTTGAAATTAATTTATCTAATGGAGCAATTCAGCAAGTTTCCTGTGGTGCAGGATGTCAGGAAGTTGCAATACCTAGAGGTGGAAGAGTTATATTCAATATTACTCCAAACATTAATCAAGATGCTGTAAGACAACTAGGCCTTAATCCGGATTCACATAATAATGTATTAATTAACTTAATAGCCACTGAAAAAAATACCGGTTGTTCATCAACCACTTTTGCTTTTGAAGATCGAGGAATGAAACCTACAAAAGCGTTATCAACCGATAAAAATAACTATTATGATTTTTTAGGTATAGCTGGACCAGATGCCATGTTGCCTAATTGTGAACGTCATTACTCTTTTTTGCGTAGTTCAGGCAAATCATTTGAATTTTATGCCAATAATAAAAGAGACACCAACGAAGGGTATATTGAATATGTATTTTTTGTAGAAGGTCATTATATACCTTTTAATAAACAAAAATGGGCGGGTATTAGTCATCAAACTTTTCGAATCCGTACTAGCAATGATATTATAACAACTCGGGAAGAACCCCCAATTGCAATAATTAATGCTACTCCATCAACAGGGGAAGCACCATTAAAGGTTACTTTAGATGCTTCAAGTTCATCTGATTCTGATGGTAATATAATTAGTTATGAATGGTCAAGCGATGGTGTATTTATGTCATCTAAAGAAGCACCACCTGTTCACACTTTTTCTCAGGTTGGAACCTATACTATAGGTCTTAAAGTTACTGATAATACAGGGTTAACTGATTTTACTCAAAAACAAATAACAGTTTTAGCAACCGAAGAAATACCTGAAATTATTGATCCTACTAATAAAAAACCTGTTGCTACTTTTAGTGTAAAACGTAATGGTTTGGTAATGACCTTGGATGGATCAAATTCCAATGATACTGATGGTTCTATTATTAGTTATTCATGGAATGCCAACGGTGGCGAAATAATTTCATCAGAAGCAAAACAAACTCAAATAATTTTTCCTGATGCAGGAACTTATACTATAATATTAAAAGTAGTTGATAATAACGGAGCAACTGATACATATCAGGAAACTTTTACTATTTCAGCCCAGAGTCAACCGCCAATAGCGGATTTTAGCATTATTTATGATGATGCTATAAATTTAAGAGATGGTAACAATCCTAGATATTTAACTTTAAATCCTGCCGCTTCAACAGATATTGATGGTAATATTGAGTTGTATGAATGGCGTATTACCGATGTAAATAGCAATACGGATATTGATGTACCAGACAATAATGGCAAAATAACAATTCCATTACCAGGTGATGGTAAATATGTTGTAGAATTAGTAGTTACAGATGATAGTGGATATAAAGATGTGACATCAAAAATAATAACTTTACCACGTTTATTTGCAAGTTTTGATATTAATTTTGTTGGTTTACACACAATTACAGTTGATGCTAAAGATTCAATTGCTCCGATTGATTCAGAAATTACTGATTATTGGTGGCGAGTTGACTATCAAAACAAAAAAATTGCTAATTCAGCCAAACCAGAGCCAATTGAATTACAACAACCAGGCCAAGATGAATATGTAATTACTTTAGTTATTACAGATAGTAATGGCCGTATGGCTAGTGCTTCTCGCATAGTTAAATATCTTGATGAATTTTTGCCTTTATTAGGAGAAGGAGTTGATAGCGGCAAAGGAATCTTACTTGGTCCAGATGGAACTGTAGATACTCAAGCAATATTTAAGGGTGGTATATTAATTAATAATGAATTTTTTACTGGTGAAAAATTTAATGTTGCAACGCTAGTGTCCATAGTAGCCAATGTAACTATTGATCCTAAGCATGTTGGTATGGAAGCTGAACCATTGATTATCATGAGAGTTGGGCCAGCAAATAATCCAGATTTACAGGATTGGTATATGAAAACCTTAAATGTTACTGTGGAACAACCAGCTCCTTTTATTCCTTGGGATCTTAAACCAGTCAATATAGTTGCTGCTGATGAAAAAGATATATTAAATCAAACTTTGGATATTGATATTTTTAGCGGTAGTCTTTATGATGCATTTAGTCAGTTTCCAAGAGACTTATCTCAACCTCAAACTATTTGGGTTGGCTATCGAATCACTAGTGGTATTGATAATGGCAAAATAGTATTTAACGAAACTCCTATTGTTTATCAAGTCTGGGATAGCACAATATTAAAAGCATCTGATTTATAGAATAAGTTTTACTATAAAATTTTTTAAATAATCCCATTTAATATCATATTGAATGGGATTTACTTTTAATTGAGGCAATAATGAATTTAAAAATAAATTACGGAATAATATTTATCTTATTTCTGCTACCATTTTCCGCTAATGCCGTAAATGAAGCTGATGTAATAAAGATTAATCATTGTGATATGAGAAATCCTACCGTTGGAATTTATACAAAAGAAACAGCGTATAACTGTGGAAAATTATTGGTTGGAGCTGCTAATGTTTATCCAAATTCCATTCAATGGATTGGAAATGAAGCTGGTAGTATTTACGTCAATTCTGAATTAAATGATTTTGGTTTTACTGGCTCAGAAAAAACTTACGATGGAACAGACGATTATCTATGGCTATTTGATACTTCAACTCGTTTTCTTTTAAATAACGCTAATCCAACTACTGCAATAAATCCAGCTCCATCTGTAGGATTTTTTTATGCTCCTAATAAAGTTGGTTATGATGAAGGTTCAATTGAATATACAGTAGCTAAATTAGGTAAAATAAGTAAACTTTTTGTTGGAGAAGGAATTGCTGATGATGATCAGAATCCCGTCATTACTCTTAATGTGGAAATAGATAATGAAAATTCATCTGCATATAAAAAAACCAATTGTATTGATGAAAAAATAATAAATGGCTGTACGGATATTAATATATCTAAACAAGGAGAAATTACATTCAAAGTTACTCCGAAAATATCAGATACATTTGATTGGCAAGAAGCTGGATTAACTTCAGAGCTTCATAATAACGTATTTATCCGGCTTATAGCCAGCGAAAAAAATGCAAGTTGTTCATCAAATAATCTTCATTTTATAGACAAAGGTATGCCAACTACGCGGGCATTAACCGAAGATAAAAATGACTATTATGATTTTTTAGGGATAGCCGGGCCAGATGCTATGTTACCAAATTGTGAACGTCACTATTCTTTTTTGCGTAGTTCTAATAAAAGTTTTACATTTAATTCAAAGAATATAGCTGATGATGGTTATATTGAATATATCTTTTTTGTTGAAGGACATTATATACCTTTTGATAAACAAAAATGGGCTGGAGTTAGTCATCAAACTTTTCGGATTCGCACTAATAATGAAGTGATAACTAAACAAGTCAATGAGTTACCATCTTTAGGTAATGCTATTCCGATACAAATTATAGATGGAGTGTTAAACTCAAAAGCACCTAATCAAGATGTGAGTTTTTTTGGCGGATTGGAGATAAATGATAAATTTGCTAAACTTGGAACTACTACCAATCAAAAACAAAAAAGTATAGCAATTAAAGCTCAGATTAAAATTTCTCCTAATGCCAAACATATTAGTAAAAAAGCTGATATATTTGTCGTCATTGGCTATCAAATTTCACCTTCAGAAATAATAAAATATTATGTTCAAAGTGAAGATAAATTCCTTTTTCCTTATAAAGAAATAGATTTGACTAATATTAAAGTAGCTCAAACTGGAGTTAAATTAACAGCAAAAAATAATATCACTATTTATACTGGTAATTCAAATATTAGTACTGGTTTATATACTATTTTTATAGGTTATCGTTTATTAGAAGGTGATGGAACTATATTTTTTAATGGTGAACGACCAATTACATTTACTATTGAATAATAAGTTGAATGTGATCAAATGATTTATGCTAAACTACTATGTCAATTACTAAATCAACAGGAATCTATGCAAAAAATAATTTTATCTATTATAATTTTGATGTCTTTTAACTATTGTATTGCTGATGAAATAAAGATACCACCAGCTAAACTTTTACAATCTCCAGTGGAAAAACACCCAGCTCTTAAAAATACCATTGCAGGTTATATGGAAGCCTGGAAAAAACAAGATTTTGATACAATGTATACTTATGAAAGTTGGGAAAGTGGCAAACAGTTGAAGAAAGGTAAAGAATACCTTATGTCTTTTAGAAAGGATTTACAGATTCACACATGGAAAATAACCAAAGTTGAACCACTTGACAATGGTGAATACAAAGTGTTAGTTCTTATATCTCATAATCCACCTAAACGGATGATGAGATTTATCAAAGAAGGCACAACTGTAAGATCAACATTGAATCAATGGTGGAAAGAACAAGATGGTAAATTTGTACATATGTTAAACTTTGAACGGGAAAAGAATTTAGAATTATTACGTTCCCCACCTATGAAAAACATTCCTTCAGTACCTAAATAAATTGATAAATACTGAGTTTAACAGTGAATTTATTGAACTCAGTATTATCATAAAAATTATTTTTTTTTCAAAATAGACATCAACTTATCTACAATATGTTGTAAAGGAAGTACATGATCTATTCCACCATGTTTGACCGCTTCACCAGGCATACCCCATACCACGCTAGTTTTTTCATCTTGAGCTATCGTTACTGCTCCAGCATCACGCATTTCTTTAATTCCTCTAGCACCATCATCTCCCATACCAGTTAAAATTACCCCAATTGCATTTGGCCCTACATTTTGGGCTACAGAACGAAATAATACATCAACAGAAGGACGATGCCTATTTACTGCTTTTCCTTGATTTAAAGAACAAATATAACGTGTTCCACAACGTTTTACTAATAAATGAGAATCGCCAGGAGCAATGTAAACATGACCAGGTAAAATTGCTTGTTTATCTTTAGCTTCATACACTGTCATAGGTGACAATTGGTTCATCCTTAATGCAAAAGAACGACTAAAATTCATTGGAATATGTTGGCTAATTACAACCCCAGCAGTATCAGCCGGAATATGACTTAGCAAAGTTCTAATTGCTTCAGTGCCACCAGTGGAAGCACCAATAGCAATAATTTTATCTGTGGTCTCAAATTTATGATGTAATGGAGTATTTTTGATAATAACATCGGCTGAATATTTAGGAGTAATAGCAAGTTTTTTATGAATAGAACGAGCTTGAACTTTAACTTTAGCTGCCATTCTAAGTTTAGCTATAATTTCTTCAGTATATTCTCCAAAGGTATTGACAATATCAAGTTGAGGTTTGGTAATAAAATCTATAGCCCCATATTCCAAAGCTTGCAAAGTTATATTAGCTCCCTTTTCAGTCAAAGCAGATATCATTATAACTGGCATTGGTCGTAATCGCATTAAATTACTTAGAAAAGCCAAACCATCCATCCGTGGCATTTCTATATCCAAAGTCAAGATATCTGGATTTAACAGTTTAATCTTTCTTCTAGCAATATATGGATCACCAGCAGTACCAACTACTTCCATATCGTGAGCTGAGTTAATTATTTTTGTCAACATTTGCCGAATTAGGGCAGAATCATCAATAATTAATACTTTTAGCTTTGACAAATGCTTAATCTCCTAAAATAAATCAACATCACCAGCAATTGGTTGATTTTCTAAACTGAGTTTATATTCTTTTTCCCGCTCAAGAACTACTTGCTGAGTAGCCCGTAATTTTTTAACTCGTGCTAAACCAGTACTAGGAAAAAATAGTATTTTGCGTGGATAAACATTACCAAGGTCTTCCGCTAATAATTTCAAACCTTCCATTTTTACATAACTTTTAACAAATTCAATATTTTGTTGGCCTATGTTGCCTATATTTTGCATAATACTACCACCACCAAATAATTTTACTTCTAAATTCTCTCTTTTACCACCATGTTTTAAAATCTCATTAATCAAATATTCCATAGCTACACTACCATAACGACTAGCAACACTAGCACGGGTATGTTTCCATCGATCGCTAGTAATATGTGGTAGCATAAAATGATTCATACCACCAATTCCAATTATTTTATCACGAATACAAGCTGCTACACATGAACCAAGTACAGTCATCAAAATTTCGTTATGATAGGTAACATAATATTCACCTGGTAAAATTTTAGCAACATAACCACTATTACGATAATCCCAATAACGCTTAATATGCCTATAACCAGGCAAAGCACGAGGTGGATTTAGTGACATTTAACATATACCGTCTGTTTTAATAAGCGAAAACGGGTAGTCAGTTGAAACAAATTTTCGGAATGACCAATTATTAGATAGCCATCATCATCAAGAATATTAGCAAATCGATCAAATAAAATTTTTTGAGTAGATTTATCAAAATAAATTACTACATTACGACAAAAAATAATGTCAAATGGTCCTTGCATAGGCCATCTATGCATTAAATTAAGATGTTTAAAGGTAATCAATGAACGTAATTCTGAACTAACTTGGAACTGCTTAGTTGCTGGAATAATTTTAAACCAGTTTTTTAATCGAGCAGGAGCTATTTTTTGTACTTGTTCTAAAGTATAAATACCCTGTTTACCAGTTGCTACTACTGAAGAATCTAAATCAGTGGCAAGTATTTTAACATCCCAACCACTTGGCATCGATTCTTTAAGCACTATAGCAATTGAATATGCTTCTTCCCCACTGGAGCAACCAGCAGACCAAATTCTAATCCTTCGTGAAGCTATATTTCTTACTAATAATTGTGGTAATAATACTTGTTTAAGTAAATTAAAATGATGTGATTCCCGAAAAAAAGCTGTGAGATTAGTGGTAATAGCATTGATAAAATTAACAATTTCTTCTTCATCTGCTTTTAATAATTCATAATAACTAGCAAAACTAGTCAAATTTAAAGAACGTAAACGTCTAGATAGACGACTATAAAGCATTTCCTGTTTATGGTCAGATAATTTAATACCAGTATGTTCATTCACTAACTGACGTAATTTTTCAAAATCAAATTTAGTAAAATGAAATTCTCGTTCATCCATTTAAATTACTCATGTAAATCGTTAATCTTCCTGAGTTGGTAGACCAATTATTGTTGAAAATCCTAATAATTTAGCTACATTACATAGTTCGAGTGATGGTTCAAACCACGCAACAGTGACATCAGGGCTATTAGTGAAAGCCAATAATAACTGAAAAGCTGCGGTATCTATTCGTTCAACTTTATCTCCTAACACTTGTACTCTGCAATTTTTATACTGGTCAAGTTGTGTTTTCAAGGTTTCTAACTGTGGTATTGTTATAATTGGTTCTAATTCAAGTTTAATCCATTCACTTTTAAAATTATCTGTTTCTACAACAGTATTATTTTCAAATTGACATGAATTTTCCATAGTTGTATCCAAAGTATTCATTATTTATTCCTAATTTTATAATTCTTAATTAAACTCATTGAGATAATTAAGCATTTTTTATTCACAAGTCCCATTAAAATTATAAACACCCCAAATCTATTATATAATAAATATTATCAAGTAATATATCAATGATTTTTAGTTTATTTAGAATAACTAATATAGCAAAATTTAGTGGCAGATTTGCATAGATGGGTTGCTTACGATCTAGTTATTAGCTATGATGTAATTACCAACTTTTAAAACTAAGTAATATGCAATTTATTTTCTCATACTACTATCGCATTATAACTATGATAGCTAGTTATAAAAAAAATTATAAATAATAATTTAGGTATAACAAAAGGTTAATACTATGTTAGAAACAATTGATAAAGCAATTTGGGCTCATAGTCGTTGGAAAATATATTTAAAACAGGCCATAGAAACTGGTGAGAGCAATTTTAACGTTAAGGATACTAGCAATCCTCATGCTTGTGTATTTGGGCAATGGCTAGATTCAAAAGATGGTAAAAATTTACCAGATTATGACATTATAGTTGAGCTTCATACTAACTTTCATATAGAGGCATCAAATATTTTAGATTTAGCTTTAAAAGGACATGCCAATGAAGCGACTAGTAAAATGCAAATGGGAAGTAAATTTAGTCAACTAACAGCTAAATTAGTCAATAGATTAGCTGAAATAGGTAAATCCCAGTTAAAAAATTAATTTATCAAAGAGAAAATATGCCAAACTGGAATTTTATTGATTCACAAAAATTATATAATATTAAGCATTGGAGCGAAGGTTATTTTGATATTGACCAAAATGGAGAAGTAATTGCTACATCAACTTCAGACCAAAATAATATTAGTCTCTATAAACTTACTCAAGAATTAAAAAATCAAGGCATATCTCTACCTATATTAGTTCGTTTTCCTAATATTCTGCACCATCGTGTTAATAGTTTATATAATGCTTTTATTACCGCTATGCAGCAGGAAAATTATAAAGCAAATTATACCGCAGTATATCCAATTAAAGTAAATCAGCAACATCAAGTAATTGAAACTATTTTAAATACTGGCAAAACTGGCTTAGAATCTGGTAGTAAATCTGAATTGATAGGCATACTAGCTTTAGCTCCAAAAAATAATATTGTAATTTGTAATGGTTATAAAGATCGTGAATATATTCGTTTAGCTTTAATTGGCCAACAAATTGGTATCAAAATTTATTTAGTCATTGAAAAAACTTCAGAATTACAACTAATTATTAAAGAAGTTAAAAAATTGAATGTAATTCCACGTTTAGGTATACGAATAAAGCTAGCCTCTATAGCCAAAGGTAAATGGCAAGATAGTGGAGGGGCAAAATCTAAGTTTGGATTAAATTCTACCCAAATTTTAGATATAATAAATCTCATTGATGAAGCAGGTTTAATTGATAGCTTACAATTGATGCACTTCCATATTGGCTCCCAAATTCCTAATATTCGTGATATTCAAAAAGGTTTATATGAAGCTGGGCGTTATTACGCTGAATTAAAAGCTTTAGGAGTTCCCATTAACACTATTGATGTAGGTGGTGGGTTAGGAATAGATTATGAAGGCATGCGTTCTCGTCGACCTTGTTCAATCAATTATGACATTCAAGAATATGCTAATAATGTTATTCATGAATTTAAGGAAATTTGTAATACTTTTAATTTACCTCAACCAAATATTATTACTGAAACCGGTCGTGCTATAACGGCTCATCATGCAGTATTGATAACAAATATTGTTGATACTGAAACCATATCAAATACAATCCAACCTGCTTCTACCGATGATCCAGAGATTATTCAAGATTTATGGCAACAATTAAATAGCATAACTAAACATTCTGCTTTAGAAGTTTATCATAATGCAGTTTACTGGTTAAATGAAGTGCATACCTTATTCTCTTATGGAGTAATTGATTTAAAGCAACGGGCTCACGCAGAGCAATTATATTATGCTATTTGCAAACAAGTTCAAATTTTATTGCGAGATACTTCTAATTCCCGAATTTATCGTGAAGTATACGATGAACTTAATGAAAAATTAGCTGATAAATATTTTGCGAACTTTTCTTTATTTCAATCTGTACCAGACGCATGGGCAATAGATCAACTATTTCCTATACTACCTTTACATCGTTTGAATGAATATCCTAATCGAAAAGCAACTTTGCAAGATTTAACTTGTGATTCTGATGGACAGTTTAAACATTATGTTAGTAATAATGGAATCGACACTAACTTACCAGTTCATACCATAACTTCCAATGAAGAATATTTGCTTGGTATATTTTTAATAGGAGCTTATCAAGAAATTTTAGGCGATATGCATAATTTATTTGGGGATACTCATTCTGTTAACATACAAATTATGGCAAATGGTGATTATAAATTAATAGCACCGATAAAAGGTGATACCGTTAAAACAACGTTAGACTATGTTAATTTTGATACGGACAATTTGTTAAATATATATAATGAAAAGTTATATAAAACTAACTTAAATATAGAACAAAAACAACTATATTTACAAGAATTACAAGCTAGTTTGGAAAATTATACTTATTTAAAAATTTAAATTGTATACATAAAATATTTTACATAATTATCTGTTTAGTATTTAAGTGCACATAGATAAGGATTTAGAAAGACTTTCCACCTGATAGATTGTTGTAATTTCGTCCCACTATGAATTCAGTTTACTACAAGTTAGATATATGATGCCTACCATCTTTGTTCGTATCTTTACCTAACTTCAGTTACCAATAAATACTTTTTTTCCTTAAATCTACTGAATATGTCATTGTTTTTTACTTTTCCCTATTATATAATGCGTCCTATTATACATCATCGGTTTGCTATACAAGATAGAACGATAAATTATCAAGTTAGTTGCGAGAAGTAGCAGTAATTTGCGTAAATAAAATCATAAAAAAACCTCTCGACCAAGAAATTTGAAGAGAGGTAAATAACACATAAGGAGGAATACTATTAAATATAACAGGGCAATATGTATACCAATAATTAATATATTTCTATTTAGAAAAGGAAATAATTATTAAAACTGTGGTATGTCAACGATGATTGAAATTGATTTTATAATATGGCTACTGTTCATGTTTATTTTTGCTATATTACCAATTAAACCAATTTTTAGAATTATATTTAAAGTTAGTAAGGATACTACTATTTGTGTTAAAGAAGAAAAATATGGGGAAGAACGATATTCACAACTATATCGTCCAGGTGATAAAAAATATAATAAAATTGCGAAATTATCTAATAATGCTAAATTAATTAATAAATTATGATAAGATAGCTGTATTAAAATTTGTATAAAACTTAAAGCATCAATTGCTAAAAATTATTATTGATAACTATTATTTAAATTACTATCTAACAACTCATAATTACAATTACCAAAGAGAATTTTTTATGAAAATGGTTACCACCATTATTAAACCTTTTAAATTAGACGATGTACGTGAAGCTTTATCTAAAATTAGAGATGGTAAAATATTTGTTTCTAGTTTACAGATAATTCGGATTCGCACTGGAGAAACTGATAAGGAAGCACTTCAATGAAAAAATCTTCATGGAATATTTTAATAGTTTGTTTGTTATTTCCCTCACTTGGTTTTGCAGATGAACTTAATACTGGGAATACCGCTTGGGTATTGACTGCAACAGCATTAGTTTTATTTATGACAATTCCTGGATTGTCATTTTTTTATGCGGGTATTGTTAGAAGTAAAAATGTCCTGTCTATACTGATGCAATGTTTTGCAATTACCTGTATATCTTCTATATTATGGGTTATGTATGCCTATTCAATGGCTTTTGGAGTTGGTAATGATTGGATTGGTGGTTTAGATAAACTATTTATGGCTGGTGTAAATAATGATGCGATGAATGGTAATATTCCCGAAACAGTATTTGCCATGTTTCAAATGACGTTCGCAATTATTACTCCAGCCTTGATAGTTGGTGCTTTTGCAGAACGAATGAAATTTTCTGCTATGCTAATTTTTAGTGCTACTTGGCTAACCTTAGTTTATGCACCAGTTACTCATTGGGTTTGGGGTGGTGGCTGGTTAAATCAATTAGGGTTACTTGATTTTGCTGGTGGTGTAGTTGTTCACATTACTGCTGGTACTGCTGCTTTAGTAGCGGCCATGGTTATGGGTAATCGCTATGGTTTTCCGCACACTGCTATGCCACCTCATAATTTAACAATGACAGTTGCTGGAGCTGGAATGTTATGGGTTGGATGGTTTGGCTTTAATGCTGGCAGTGCATTAGCAGCTAATGGTAATGCTGGGATGGCGATGATGGTAACTCATATTTCTGCATCTGCTGGAGCGATGACTTGGATGGTTGCCGAATGGATAAAATATGGCAAGCCAAGTGTATTAGGTATTGTAACTGGTATGGTAGCCGGATTAGGTACGATTACTCCTGCATCTGGTTTTATTGGCCCTGCCGGTGCAATAGTCATTGGTGTTAGTGCAGGTTTTATTTGTTTTGGAGCTACTAATTATTTAAAACGAGTATTAAAAATAGACGATTCCTTAGATGTCTTCCCAGTTCATGGTGTTGGTGGTATTTTGGGAACTTTGTTAGCTGGTGTTTTTGCTTCGACCCAACTTGGAATTTTTAGTGGACAAGGTTTTGCGGAAGGAATCACAACTATAGCTCAACAAGTAGGAGTACAATTTATTGGTATTGTTTCGGTTCTTATTTATACAGCAGTAATTACTTTTATTTTATTAAAACTTATTGACATGGTTATTGGCTTACGAGTCACTAAAGAAGAAGAAATTGAAGGTTTGGATATTGTATTACATGAAGAACGTGGATATATAATTTAGTAGTAGTTATTAATTGCACTATTCAAAACTAGAATTTTTCTTATTTTGAACTCGGCATAATACCATATATCATATAACGTAGAGGCATACTCCTACAATTTGGATGATTACGAGATTAAACATATTAAACAGGAAAATGGCAAATTCCCACCTTCAATATCTCGATTCTATGGGTATTCAAGTTTGGATACGACGACAACCTATAGAATCACCAAATTTACCAACTGAAATTGTACAAGTAAATGAGGTTATACAACCAGTTTCATCATTGGATTGGGACGCTTTGCAAAAACAAGTTATAGCCTGCACTAGTTGCGAACTCCATAAAAATCGTACTAAAACTGTATTTGGAGTTGGTAATCCTAATGCTGATTTGATGCTGATTGGGGAAGCACCAGGAGCTGAAGAAGATATTCAAGGAGAACCTTTTGTAGGACGAGCTGGACAACTATTAAATGCAATGTTATATGCCATTAATTTAACCAGAGATGATATATATATTGCTAACGTGGTTAAATGTCGTCCACCTGAAAATAGAAACCCAAATAATAATGAAATGGCTAGTTGTAATAACTTTTTACACCAACAAATTAGTTTAATTAAGCCTAAGCTAATCGTTGCTGTAGGTAGGATTTCAGCTCAACATTTATTGGATACAAACACTCCTATAGGCAAATTGCGTAATCAACAATTTAATTATAATAATATACCATTGATTGCCACTTATCATCCAGCTTATTTATTACGCAAACCTTCAGAAAAGCGTAAGTCTTGGCAAGACTTACAATTTATTAATAACAATTTAACTACAATCTTACAAAAAATTCAATCATATGACAACCTTTCCAACCATTGAACAATTCATTGGCAATACTCCACTAGTACGTTTGCAACGTTTACCAGGTAATACAAGTAATACTATCTTAGTTAAATTGGAAGGAAATAACCCGGCTGGTTCTGTAAAAGATCGTCCTGCATTAAGCATGATTAAAGAAGCTGAGACTAGAGGAGATATAGAATCTGGAGATACTTTGATCGAGGCCACTAGTGGTAATACTGGTATAGCTTTAGCAATGGCAGCAGCAATAAAAGGTTATCATATGATATTGTTAATGCCAGAAAATATGAGTTTAGAACGCCAAATGTTAATGCGAGCTTTTGGGGCAGAGATAGTTTTAATACCTGCTGAAGGTGGAATGGAGAGAGCTAGAGATATCGCTTTTCAGATGGAAAAAAATGGTCAAGGTAAAGTTTTAAATCAATTTGATAATCCTGATAATCCGTTAGCTCATTATAGAACTACAGGGGAAGAAATTTGGCGTGATAGTCAAGGTAAAATTACTCATTTTATCAGTTCAATGGGTACTACAGGAACTATTATGGGAGTTTCTCGCTATTTGAAAGAAGTTAAACCAGATATTCGAATCATTGGTTTACAACCAGAAGATGGAGCTAAAATTCCTGGAATTCGGCGTTGGTCTCCAGAATATTTACCTAAAATTTTTGATAAGGATTCAATAGATCAAATTATGGATATTGACCAAAAAAGTGCTGAAAATACTACTAGAAATTTAGCAAGTCAAGAAGGTATTTTTGCTGGAATTTCATCTGGAGCAGCAGTTAGTGGAGCATTACGATTATCTGAGACAGTAGAAAATGCTGTTATTGTAGTAATTATTTGTGATCGAGGGGATCGATATTTATCTACTGGTGTATTTCCATCCGAATAGATAATATTTACATTGGTATAGTTCATGCTGGAAATTCATTATTGTAAATTTTAACCAAAAAATCTATTCATATGAAAAAAACTATTCGTAAAGCTATATTTCCAGTTGCTGGACTTGGTACTCGTTTTTTGCCAGCTACCAAAGCTAGTCCCAAAGAAATGTTACCAGTGGTTGATAAACCTTTAATACAATATGCTGCTGAAGAAGCAGTTGCAGCTGGTATCGAACAATTAATTTTTGTCACTAGTGGTAGCAAACGAACTATTGAAGATCATTTCGATAAAAATCAAGAATTAGAAGATGAGCTATTATGGCGAGGTAAATACAATTTATTGTCAATGGTAAAAAATATTGTACCGGAAGGAATATCATGTATTTATATTCGTCAACCAGAAGCATTAGGTCTAGGCCATGCCGTACTCTGTGCCAAACCATTAGTTGGTGAAGAACCATTTGCTGTAATTTTAGCCGATGATTTAATAGATGGTAAACAGCAATCATGTTTATCACAAATGATTAATATTTATGAAAAACAAGAATGTAGTGTAATAGCTGTTGAAAAGATTGCTCGCACTGAAACTAATAATTATGGAGTGATAAAACCAGAAGCTCTTTATGAAGGTGTTTCTAAAATTTTAGATATTGTAGAAAAACCATCTCCAGAGCAAGCACCATCTACTTTAGCAGTAGTTGGACGTTATTTACTTACTCCCAAAATTTTTAGTTATTTAAAGACTATTGATAGAGGTACTGGAGGAGAAATACAACTCACTGATGCTATCGCCAAATTATTAATTGACGAACAAATATTAGCTTGTCAGTTTGAAGGGGTACGTTATGACTGTGGTAGTAAATTAGGCTATTTAACGGCAACGATAGATTATGCTTTGCAACACCCTAACTTGCGTGAAGCATTTAAAGAACATTTATTAGATGTTTGTAAAAAAATTGACAATAAATAACTTATTTTTAATTTTCTTAAATCTGGTAAGTAGCTTATCGGATTTATGGAAATAATTTCAAGGTAGATCAATGACTGCAAATAATACTATTGGGTTAAATAAAAAAGCCCGATTTGACTACTTTTTACAAGATAGATTTGAAGCTGGACTAGTATTGGAAGGCTGGGAAGTAAAAAGTTTAAGAGCTGGACGTTTACAGTTACGTGACACTTACGTCATTTTAAAAAATGGGGAAGCCTGGCTATTAGGAGCAATCATAATTCCATTAGAATCCGCTTCCTCACATGTGCATCCAGAATCTCAACGTACTCGTAAATTATTATTACATCGTTCTGAATTAAATAAATTAATCGGAGCAGTGGAACGTAAAGGACAAGCCATAGTCCCAATCGCTATGTATTGGAAACAAGGCCGAGCTAAACTAGAAATAGCCATTGCTAAAGGTAAAAAAGATTACGATAAACGAGATACTGAAAAATATCGTGATTGGCAACGGGAAAAAGAACGTTTATTTAAAAAATAAAAATTTAAAGTAATTCCATTTAACCAATCATTTATTACCATCACCATACAAAACAAAAGGAGCCCAGTAAAACGGGTGACGATAATGAGGTTGCTTTGCTTGGCCGGCTATCATTTTTAATTTGATCTTACGAATAGCTTCTGCTGTAGTTTTGCCATCCTTAAGATTAGCAAAAATACCTACACTCAAATTCTCGGCTGAAACTGATTCCACTGACCACAAAGTTACCCCAATAGCTTTAGTTCCAGCATACATAAATGCTTGAGTTAAACCTAAAATTCCTTCACCTTTTACTTTCTTACCACCACCGGTATTACAAGCTGATAAATTAATAAAGTCAGCATTTAAACGTAAACTAAAGGTATCGGCCATAGTCAAATAACTATTATTTTGGGCATCCGCCAATACTAATGATGATTGGGCTAATCCTTTAATTTCATTTGGTAATAATCCATGTAATGCAAACAGTAAATATCGATAATCTGCCATTTTACCAGTTTTATTTAAATTAAATATGGTCGTTTTATTTGCTTGTTGACCTAAGTATAATGCACTATCTTCGGTAGCAAAAAATGCCGCAATAGATTTAGCTTCATTCGCCGTTTCTGGTAAACGTGGAAAACAAACAGCTCCCATTACTTCACGATAGGAATTATCTCGTAACCGATTAAGAGTAGGAGATTTAAGTACCGATCTATCATCAGTATCTTCATTACACTCCATATAAGCAGGATCAGCAAAAGCTAATAATTTTTTAGTTGGAGTAATTTTATGTTGTTTATTACGTAATACTTTTAGCACAGAAGCTGAGGATAAATATACAATAGCATGATTTTGAATAAAATAATTTGGTTTTTTATGTTCGTCAACATTTGTTACTAAACTTTCAAAAGGTAGTGCATATAAGGCTCCAGTTGGTACTATATAAATAGTTTTGGCTTTAACTAATAATTTTTGAACAATTTTAGGTAATAATTTTTGATATAGTGGATAGCCTTCATCTACAATCTCTGGCAATCGATTGAGGATGACATCTCGCATATAATTAACACTTTCATTTACACGATTAATCCCCAAAGATAAACTAAACATATTAAATTGTTGACTTCCAATAACCCATAATATAGTATCTTTTTCCATCACTGCGTAAATTAACATTAGTTCGTCATCATTTAAAGTTTGTTGTAATACATTTAAACTCACTGGTTGTGGATATTTTAAAGCATAATAATCTGGATATTTAACTTTTATTTCTTGTTGTAAAATTCGTTGTTCAGAACGTAAATTAGCTATTTCTCGCAGAACTGTTTGTGAACCTTTTCTTAATTGTAATTGAGTTATCTTATCAGTAATAAGTTGTTCTTGTTGCTTAATTTCGGCTGGTAAACGAGCAAATCTACTAGCTCCACTTTTACCGATTTCTTCTAAAAATACCCGGCCCTGTTTACGTTCAAAAACTTCTAAGGCTCTTTGATCATAATTTTGAGTCGGATATTTAATGTGCATAGCATACAATAAAGCAATATATTCATCATATACATATAATTTATCTTGAATAAAAGACAATTTAGCTTGTTTATTGGTCAGATTGGTTCGTAAAGTTTCTATATGAGTTATAGCTGCTTCATAACTGTTAATTGCGGTCAAATTATTATTTAATGCAGTTTCAATAATCGCCAAACCACGTTGAGCATACCATAGATTATTAGTATTTAAAGTAGTTAATTTTGCCACACTAGTTTGCAGGTTAGTATGAGCTAGTTCATCATTACCAAGCTGATGATAGATAAGACCAAGATTAGCTTGAGTTATTGCTATAGCAACTTGATTATCCAATTCTTGATCTATTATTAATGTAGCTTGTAAATATTCTAAAGCTTGTATGTATTGTTTTTTATTAGCATAAGTAGCGGCAAGATTGGCTAAATCAATTGCTTCTCCACGTCTATCTCCAATAGTACGTCTGATAGCCAAAGCAGTTTGATAAGATTTAATTGCTTTAGTACGCAAACTTAAATTATCATAAGCTACCCCAAGATTAGATAAATCAACAGCTTTTCCATGTTTATCATTAATATTATTACGAATTGTTAAAGCCTGAAGAAAATAACCAATAGCGTTTTTAGTTTGACCTAAATTATAATAAAGTACTCCAATATTACTAAGATTATTAGCTATTCTTAGCTTATCACCAGTAGCACGTTGTATATCTAAAGCGACTAGATAATGTTCTAAAGCTTTAGCATACTGCCCAAATAAATCATAGACAATTGCTAGATTAGTCAGACTATTAGCTTCACCACGTTTATCTCCAATCTCAGTTTGGATAGTTAAAGCTTGTTGATAATAGTCAATCGCTTTAGTGAAATTACCTAAATTTTTATAGACAATTCCAATATTAGATAGGTTATTAGCAATACTATATTTATCTCTTGATTGAATTTTCAAAGCTTTCTGAAGACTAGTTAAAGCTTGCTGATGTTCTCCAATATTATCATAACTAATCCCAATATTGACTAAATTACTAGCTATTAGAGAATTATCTGTCTGCATCGATTGTCGATAGTATTCAATTGCAGTATGATACTGTCCTAAACTATCGTATACAGTACCTATATTATTGAGATTATTAGCTATAACTGTTTTATCATCTATTTGATTAGCTATATCTAATGCTTGCTGAAAATATTTTAAAGCTTCTGGATAATTGCTAAGATTTTTATATGCAACTCCAAGATTAGAAAGAACATTGGCAGTTTTAATAGTTGTATCTAAATTTAATGATAGAGCTTGTTGATAATAAGTTATCGCTGTTTCATATTCCCCCATATTGTCATAGGCTATAGCAATATTATTAAGAGTATCATTTTGATTGATATTAAGTTCTGCCTGTAATGTCAAAGCAATTTGATAGTTTTCTATCGCTGCCGAATAATTTTGTAATTGATAGTAAATTAAACCTAAGTAATTATAATCTGCACTTTGACCATTTTTATCATTTAATTCTTTATCTATAATCACAGCTTGCTGATAATACTGTAAAGCTACTTTATATTTGCCAATATTATAATTAACAGTACCTAAATTAACCAAAAACTTACTAATATCAGCTTTATTATTAAGTTGACGTGCATAATCTAATGCTAATTGCCAATTTTCTATAGCGGTTATATAATCAGTTTTAAAGAAGGCTTGTTTAGCATCATTATGTAATTTATCAATATCAGATGCTATAATCACAGTGGATAAAAAAATAAAAACTAGATATTTCATTATAAATTCCTTTAGATAATTTTAGATTATACCATTATGGAATAGCTATACGTTTAGCAAACAATTAAACATGACAAGTAATTAGATGACTATAAAGGAGTTATTAGAACGTGATAAAACTTTGATTCCAAAGAATGGCTTCTTGCAAATAGAAGGTTTGTTGAGATAAAATTAACGAAGTGAGTATTAAAATGACGTATTTGTTACAAAATTAGCATAATACTAATTTTATGATCCTGTTATATGGTTGGCAAAGATTAGTAAAGTCAATCAGCCAACCAATTTTAGCTTATAATTACATTAAATAATATATACAATTTTATTTATAATATTAAAACTAATCAGAAGTAATAATTCGTGAAGAAGATAAATTACCCATGGATATAAACATATCATTGATACGCTTCACAAAAATACTAGGATCATCTAATTGTCCACCTTCACTTAGCAAAGCCTGATCAAATAGAGTCAATACCCAATTTTTAAAACGTTCTTCATCTTTTTCTTCTTGTATAGCAATTACAATTGGATGTTGAGGATTTACTTCTAAAATTGGCTTACTACCTCCACCAAAATTCTGACCAGAAGATTTAAGTAAACGCTCCAAACTGGCATCCATAGCATTGGCATCCGCCACTAAACATGCTGGTGAAGAAGTTAATCGATAAGTAACACGAACTTCACTAACTTTTGCTTCTAAAATAGTTTTAATTTTTTCTAATAACGGCTTTAAAGTATCAGAAGCTTTTTCAACTTCTTGTTTTTCTTCTTCATTTTCTAAACCACCTAAATCTAATTCACCTTTAGTGATAGATTGGAGTTTTTTACCATCAAATTCAGTTAGATGTGAACCTAACCATTCATCTATCTGTTCAGATAACAGCAAAACTTCAATATTCTTTTTACGGAAAATTTCCAAATGAGGACTATTTTTAGCAGCAGAAAAGTTTTCGGCAGTGATATAATAGATTTTTTCCTGCCCTTCTTTCATACGTCCTACATAATCTTCTAATCCAATAGCTTGAGTGGTATTGTCATCATAAGTAGTAGAGAAGCGTAACAATTTAGCAATACGTTCCCTATTACCAGAATCATCAATCACACCTTCTTTAATTACCTTACCAAATTGAGTCCAAAAAGTCGTATATTTTTCAGGCTCATTTTTTGCCAAATTTTCTAACGCACTAAGGATTTTCTTTACTGTTCCAGAACGAATTGCATCAATTTGTTTATTGTGCTGTAATATTTCTCGAGAAATATTTAGTGGCAAATCGTTACTGTCAATTACACCGCGCATAAAACGCAAATAAGGCGGTAACAGTTTTTCATCATCATCCATGATAAATATGCGCCGTACATATAACTTTACCCCATGCCGATTATTGCGATCCCACAGGTCAAACGGAGCACGAGCTGGAATAAATAACAAGGTAGTGTATTCATTTTTACCTTCAACTTTATTATGAATATAAGTTAAAGGAGCTTCAAAATCATGAGCTACATGCTTATAAAATTCGGTATATTCCTCTTCTGTTATTTCTGATTTAGCTCTAGCCCATAATGCTGTAGCTGTATTAACTACTTCTTCTTCAATAGTAGTTTCATTTTTTTCTTCATCAGTAGTAACTTTTGGCATCACAATTGGTAATGTGATATGATCTGAATACTTTTTGATAATATTTTGTAATCTATATTCCGATAAAAATTCATCCTCACCAGGTCTTAAATGTAGCGTAATTTCTGTACCATGTTTTGGACATTCAATGGTTTCAATGTCATATTCACCATCACCAGTAGACTCCCATCTTACTCCATGTGAAGGCTCTAAACCAGCTCTACGAGTAGTTAAAGTAACCTTATCAGCAACAATAAATGATGAATAAAAACCTACACCAAATTGACCAATTAACTGAGTATCTTTAGCTTTATCACCAGTAAGAGATTGAAAAAATTCTTTAGTTCCAGATTTGGCAATAGTACCAACGTTTTCTATTACTTCTTCACGTGACATACCAATACCATTATCACGAACTGTAATAGTATTAGCATCTTTATCAAAATTGACCCAAATTTTTAGTTCAGTATCATTTTCATATAACGCTTCATCTGATATAGCCTCAAAGCGTAATTTGTCAGCAGCATCTGAACTATTGGAAATTAATTCTCGTAAAAAAATTTCCTTATTGCTGTATAATGAGTGTATCATTAAATCAAGTAATTGCTTTACTTCTGTTTGGAAACCTAAAGTTTCCTTATGCGTTTCAATAGTCATTTATTTAGCCTTAAGAGTTCAATACGCTAGGGATATAAGGGTGGCATAGTGCTGTTTCAATACTTGACAAGTATATTTGTAATGGACTTAAGTTTTAGTCTTAATTGGCTAATTTATAAATTATAATATATTTTATATTTTAACCAATTTAACTAGAAAAAATCTAGTATAAATAACTATATTATATAAATAATTGATTTGTGTCTTCAATGGTTTTATTATATAATAGATAGTATTGACATATGTAATACTTGTAGCTAGATATTGGACTTGATTGTTATAATTTAATTAAATTTTTAGTTGGACTTTTGCTTTAAATTTATAAAATATAATTACATGGCTAAGATTATCTACATCTGTGATGTCAATTACTCAACTTTGGCATATTTTTGTCAATTACCTATTATTAACTTTTTATAGTATTTGCATAGTTTGGTAGATTTATATACACCCACTTGTAGATGGACTAAAAAATGCCATTACCTATTGAGAATTTTTTTGCAACACACCAAGATTTATTGTGGGTATTGATTGTCTCTGTTGATTTATCCGTCACATTGCTACTATATCGACTATTTGGAAAGATGGGGCTGTATTCTATTGTAATACTTAACATCATGTTAAGTAACTTTCAAGGACCTAAACTGACAGTAATATTTGGTATGGAAACTAGTTTAGGTGTAATTTTATATTCTGGAATCTACTTTGCTACCGATTTATTAAGTGAAAAATATGGTCGCCGAGAAGGTCAACGAGCTGTATTATTAGGATTTGCTGCCAGCATAATTATGGTAGTAATGATTTATGCTAGTTTAATGTTTTTACCTTCAGAGACAAAAAATGCTGAACTAGTTCATAATGCAATTGCAACTATATTTAATTTTACTCCCCTCTTTGTTTTTGGTTCCTTGTTATCTTATTTAGTTACTCAAAGCTTTGATGTTTGGATATTTCATTATATAAAGGAAAAAACTCAAGGTCGTCATCTATGGCTTAGAAACAATGCTTCTACAATAACTTCTCAAGCTCTTGATACTTTATTGTATACTACAATCGTGTGGGGGCCGATCGTTGGAATTGTCCATGCAATCTATTTAGGTTTCACAAAATATGTATTTAAGGTTATAATTGCTCTAGTTGATACTATTTTTATTTATTGGGCTAGAGATTGGGATGTTACTGATAAAGATTGGAATGAATCGTTACATCAAGAATATTTAGAATATAAACAAGCAAATAAATGCTATAAAAATCCATAAGGTAATTGTATGTCACAAGTTTTTAATTTTAGTGCTGGTCCTGCAATGTTGCCAAATGCCGTCTTAGAACAAGCCCAAGCTGAAATGCTTGATTGGCAAGGTACTGGCATGTCGGTAATGGAAATGAGTCATCGTGGTAAGGAATTTATGTCAATCGCAGAACAAGCTCAAGCTGATTTGCGAGAACTATTAAATATTCCCAATAATTACAAAATACTATTTTTACAAGGCGGAGCTAGTAATCAATTTAGTATGATTCCAATAAATTTATTGGGAGATAAACAGCAAGCTGATTATTTTAACACTGGAATTTGGTCTAAAAAAGCGATTGCTGAAGCTAGTAAATTCTGTAAAGTAAACATCGTTTCTAGTTCCGAGGATAATAAATTTACCACGATTGCTAAAGCTGATGAATGGCGATTTGACCCAAATGCTGCTTATGTTCACTACACACCAAATGAAACTATTAATGGCTTAAAATTCCATGGTATTCCTGATGTTGGTGATAAGCCTTTAATAGCTGACATGTCTTCAATAATTTTATCCCAACCATTTGATATATCTAAATTTGGTTTGATATATGCCGGAGCTCAAAAAAATGTTGGTCCAGCTGGTGTGACTATTGTAATTATACGAGAAGATTTAATCGGTGAGGCTATGCCAAAAATTCCTACTATGGCAACTTATCAAGCTCACGCTAAAGCAAATTCTATGTATAATACTCCACCGACTTATGCTTGGTATTTAGCTGGTTTAGTATTTAAATGGTTGAAAGAATTGGGTGGGATAGAGGTAATGACTGAACGTAATAAACGTAAAGCTAATTTATTATATTCTACTATTGATGATAATGATTTTTATGATAATCCAGTAGTACGTAAATATCGTTCTAAAATGAATGTACCATTTACTTTAGCTAATCCAGATTTAAATAAAACTTTTTTAGAAGAGGCTAAACAAGCTGGTTTAGTTACTTTGGCGGGACATCGTTCGGTGGGTGGAATGCGTGCTAGTATTTACAATGCTATGCCAGAAGAAGGGGTACAGGCATTAGTTGATTTTATGACTGATTTTGCAACACGAAACGGTTAATATTAAAAGGGCGAACAAGTTCGCCCCAAACCATCAGTAATCTAGCCCATTGGCCAAACTGAAGATAAATATTTCCAGTTAATAAAGTAGTAAACTACGAAGGTTACTAATAATACCATTGCTAACACAAAAGTTCCTGGAGCTTCAAATCCAGCTGAACCATGTTCTTCCAAATCAGCAGCAGGGCCTTTGACTGGCTCTGGTTTTTCAGAAGTATAACAAGAAGCTGCTAATGGCAAACCAAAGCTTTGCATTAAACCGGCAGATTCTTCAATTTTCTTACCGAATACTATAGAACCAACAGTAATCACTAAGTATAAACCACCACCGATAACAGCAATAACAGAACCAATACCAACTAAACCTAACATCATTTCTGCACTACCAGGGAATTCAAATTTTAATCCCATTTCAGTAGCTTGGGCAAATCCAATATCCCAATGTCTACGTGGCACACCTAAAGTACCAGCACCCATCATAAATAAGGATAAGATAGTCATACCACCAGCAAATAAATATGGTTGCCATTTGGCTAAACCCGGCAAAATCATTTCTCGGCGGAATAAAACCGGAATCAAGAAATAAGTCAAAGCCATAAATGTTAAGGTAGTTCCAAGCACAACGGTAGCATGGAAATGTCCTGGTACGTAGAAAGTATTATGGATGATCAAGTTAATTTGTTCAGTTCCCATAACTACACCAGTAATTCCACCTAAGAATCCAAAAGTTACTACTGATAAAAATACCCCTGAGAACACTGGATTGCCCCAAGGTGCTTTGCGTAACCATTCAAACAGACCATTAGTCAGGCCTTTTTTACGTTGAGCAACTTCGATAGAACCAGGTACGGTTAAACCATGAATTAAACTAGCTAATACAGCAAGGTACATAGCATAACTAGTATTGAATACCTTCCAAGTTGAACTAACACCAGGATCAGCTAAAATATGATGGGCAGATGCTAATTGCAAGAATAAGATATACAATAAAAATGCTGTCCGACTCACTTTTTCTGACATTGGTTTAGCACCGAATGCAATAGCTGCTACTGCATACCAAACTGATACCTGAGCTGCTACATTAATTTGTTGTGAGCTATGTCCCATTCCCCACCAGATTACTCGATACATTAGAGCATCAATCTGACCAATTAGGTCTATTGACCATAAAAAGCTAGGAATCAAGATAATAGCACCTGAAGCGATAGTAAATACAGCGATAATGCAAGCGGTCAATGCTCCAAATGTTACTAAGGGTATAGAACCTTCATAAGTATGTTCTTCTTTAGCAATTACCAATGTGCCTAAGAATACAAAACAACCAATCAATGCTCCAACTGCAAATAGAATTAACCCTAAATAAAAATGAGGGGCTGCTTCCATAGGTGCATAAGAGGTCATCATTACGCTGGAACTACCTTGAAAAATAGCAACGTTGGTCATAATTGCACCGATTAACATTAATATAAATCCTAACCAGGCCCAGCGTGGAGTTGCTAATCTACATCTTAATAAACTTGAAGAAGCGAAATATAAAATTGCTATTTCAAAAAATATTATCCAAAAAATCAAAGCATTAAGACCATGAGCGGTCAGAACCATATAAAAATCAGATGCTCCTAAATAATGAATAGCTGGCCATCTAGTTAAACCAACTAATAGAGCAAGTACACCGGCAACTAGTAGAGCAACTACACCTGCTACTGCATTGGCCTTCATAAGACCTTCACCAGCACGGTCAAAATATAATCCAGTGTCAGGACAAATCCGATATTGTGACATTTATTTTACTCCGTAACGTAAATTTTGCCTAACATAGTATGATGAAGAATGCCGCAATATTCATTACAGACAATCGTGAATTCACCAGAAGTATCAGGGGTTATTGTAATAACTGTTTCATACTCCGGTACTATTTGTAAATTGATATTAATTGGTTGTAAAGAAAATCCATGTTGCCAATCTAATGATGATAGATGTAAACGATAGCTTTCACCTTTTTTAAATTCTAACATTGGATACCAACTCCAAAGTCTACCCAATATATATACATCACTACCAGCTGGTGGAGCTACTACAGGAACATCCATTTCACCTACTGATTGGGTACGAATAGTATGTTGTTCAACCATAGCTTTAACTTTAGCTTCATATTGAACTGGAGTAGTTTTATAAGCTTCATTGGAAAGATTTTGTTTACCATAAACATGCCAAATCGGCATCATAGCAAACATTATCAGACACCAGGTCAAAGCTAGGGCAATCCATACAATTTCTTCTTTACCAACCGGTGTTTTCCACCAGACTTGTTCTGATGGTGGTAATATAGCACTCATTATTTAATTTCCTCAATTATTTAGCGATAGGAATTGAGACAATTTCCATAACACCCCACAGAATGTAAAAAACTGTAGGCATAGTTACTCCCAGAAATAGTAGTAAAAAATAATTATCTAACAGCCTTTGCATAGCAGGCACTCGTTCTTCTTTCTCTTCACTCATTTTAATGTGACCTCTGTATAAATATTAAAATTATTAACATAATATACTATAGTTAGACTTGACACGGTTTAAACTTTTTGCAATCCTAGAGCATATTGAACCCAATGTGTACAATTATTTAAAATATATTGAGCTAATTCTTAAGGGATAGGAAACCGCATAATATTTATTATTTAGTAATTAACTATGAGTTAACCACAAATAATAATGATAACAGCAAATTATCACTTAACTTAGTGATGAATACATTGATGCAAATCAACTTTATTAACAAGGATTTTTTAGAATCTAAATGAACAGTATTGTAAGCTCTTCAAACAGAACTATTGCTATTTGGTTATTAATCTGCTGTGCAACTATATTTGCCATGGTAATACTCGGCGGAGCAACTAGGCTAACAGGCTCTGGATTGTCTATGGTAGTGTGGAAACCAATAATGGGAATCTTACCACCATTTAATCAAACCGATTGGGAAATAGCTTTTCAACAATATCAACAATTTCCAGAATATCAATTAAGAAATTTTCACATGAATTTAACAGAATTTAAGAGTATTTTTTGGTTTGAATATGCTCATAGATTGTTAGGTCGTGGTATTGGGATTATTTTCATAATTCCAATGCTAATTTTTATATTCAAAGGTATGGTTACCAGACCATTAGTTCCTAAATTAATTATTATGTTTATTTTAGGTGGTTTACAAGGTTTATTAGGTTGGTATATGGTAAAAAGCGGATTAGTTGATAATCCACATGTAAGTCAATACCGATTGACAGCTCATTTTGGATTGGCAGTAGTAATTTATGGTTATATGTTTTGGGTAGCTATCGGCTTGTTGTACCCAAATAAAGGACAGAAACATAGTTTAGCCAACTTTTCTATAATTATAACTTGTTTAATTTTTATTACCATGTTATCAGGTGGCTTTGTAGCTGGATTAAGAGCTGGTTTGGCTTATAATACTTTTCCACTTATGGCTGGCCAATGGATTCCTGATGGTATTTTAAGTATGGAACCCATGTGGCGTAATTTGTTTGAAAATATCCCTACTGTACAATTTGACCATCGAGTACTTGCTACATTAGTTTTTTTGATAATAACTGCATTGTGGATTATGGCTCAAAGAACAAAATTTCCTAGCCAAATTCGTTGGGGAATAAATATTTTCTTAATAGCTATGCTAATTCAAGTAACACTTGGTATTTCAACCCTATTATTACAAGTTCCAGTTATATTAGCCGTTGCTCATCAAGGTGGAGCGTTAGTATTATTTACTATAGCCTTATTTGTTAGTCATACACTATTGAATAAAAAATCTCAATTTTAGGATAATACGACGAGTTTTTTTTAAAAAGTTGAAAAGTATAAAATTGTGCCATAGATTAATAATCTAATGATCCGCTATGACAAAGGTAACAAATGATGGCTATCACAATTACAGAAAAAGCTGCTAAACATATTCAAAAAAGTCTTAACAATCGTGGTAAAGGTATAGGTTTAAGATTAGGAGTTAAAACTTCAGGTTGTTCTGGTATGGCTTACGCTATAGAGTTTGTTGATAAAATTGAAGAACATGATCAAACATTTGAATCACAAGGAATTAAAATTGTTGTCGATCCTAAAAGTTTAGTTTATTTAGAAGGAACTGAACTAGATTTTGTAAGGGAAGGTTTAAATGAAGGATTTAAGTTTAATAATCCTAATATTCAAGATCAATGTGGTTGTGGTGAGAGCTTTACTGTATAATGGAAAATTACTTTACAATTTTTGGTTTGCCACAGTCTTTCGATGTAGATATTCATAAACTTTCTGCATATTATCGGGATTTACAACGTGTGGTACATCCTGATAAATTTATTAATGCTCCAGAAAGAGAACGGCGATTGGCCATGCAAAAAGCTGTACAAATTAATGAAGCTTTTCAAACTTTAAAAGACCCTCTTAAATGCGGACTTTATTTATTACAATTACATGGCATAGATACTGATAATGATCCTCAAATGGAAGCTGAATTCTTAATGATGCAAATGGAATTATACGAGCAACTGCATAATATTAAACAACAATCAAATCCTATTGATTCTATAAATGATTTTTTACAAAAACTCAAACATGAGCAACAACAGTTAATAAAATTATTAAGTAAACAATTTACTCAAAAAGATTATCAATTTGCTCGAGACAATATATATAAACTCCAATTTTTTACTAAATTAAATCAAGAAGCATTAAAGTTAGAAGAAGAATTATTATAAAGATGATGCTAATCTTACCCTACCACATACGATCTGTATAACATCATGTTATAAATTCAATAATACACTTAATATAGAAAATAATTATGTTAACTCCTGTTATACTCTCTGGTGGGGTAGGAAGCCGTTTATGGCCTTTATCCCGCGAACATTATCCTAAACAGCTATTAGCTTTAGTTGGAAAAAATACCTTATTACAAAATACAATTTTACGTTTAGCAAGTCTTGCTGAACAAGCTAATCCATTGATAATATGTAATGAAAAACACCGATTTTTAGTAGCAGAACAATTGCATAATATTGATATTGAGCCAGCTAATATAATTTTAGAACCAGCAGGACGTAATACTGCACCAGCTGTAGCTGTAGCTGCTTTTACCGCTTTAGCCAAAGACCCAGAAGCAATTTTAATGGTGTTACCAGCTGACCATTTAATTGCTGATTCAATAACATTTTGTCAAACTATTGAGGCAGGAATTCAATTGGCTGAAGCTAACTATTTGGTTACATTTGGAATTGTACCTAATAATCCAGAAATTGGCTATGGTTACATAAATGCTTCAGATTTTATAGAAGATACTGTTGCTTTATCAGTAGAAAGTTTTGTTGAAAAACCAGATTTAGAAACAGCTAAACAGTATTTGAAATCTGGTAAGTATTATTGGAATAGCGGAATGTTTCTATTTAAAGCTGCTAAATATTTACAAGAGCTAGAAAAATTTGCCCCAGATATTTTGGGAACTTGTAGATTAGCAGTTGATAATGCTTTAGAAGATGAAGATTTTTTACGTTTAGATTCAGGAGCATTTAAAGCTTGTACAAGTGATTCAATCGACTATGCAGTCATGGAACATACTGATTCGGCAGTAGTAATTCCATTAGATGCTGGTTGGAATGATGTTGGTGCGTGGTCATCATTGTGGGAAGTTAGTGAACAAGATAATAATGGCAATGTTACTTTGGGTGATGTAATTACAGAAAACGTTACTAACAGTTATCTACGAGCTGAACATCGTTTATTAGCAGCAGTGGGGATCCAAGATTTAACCGTGATAGAAACTGCCGATGCTGTATTAGTTGCTCATAAAGATAAAGTGCAGGATGTTAAACAAATTGTTTCCCAATTGAAAGTCTGTCAACGAAGTGAAACAGAATTGCATCGTAAAGTTTACCGACCTTGGGGATACTATGAAACTATTGATATTAAAGAAAGATTTCAAGTAAAACGAATTACAGTTAATCCTGGTTCTAGTTTATCTTTACAAATGCATTATCATCGTTCTGAGCATTGGGTGGTTGTGCAAGGTACAGCTAAGATAACTAAAAATGATGAAATATTTGTTCTTACTGAAAATCAATCCACTTATATTCCAATAGGTACTAAACACAGATTAGAAAATCAGGGTAGGATTCCATTAGAAATTATCGAAGTTCAATCAGGTAGTTATTTAGGTGAAGATGATATCGTCCGTTATGAAGATGTGTATGGACGAGATAGTTGATTGTTATCTATGAAGTAAGTAAAGATTTGGCGAATTAAATAAGCCAGATTTACCAACTTCATTTTATATATAACTTTAAATTCTAAACACTAGAAATTATTTGGAATATTCTCTAATTTGGAATATTCTCTAATTAAATATTCTATCTAACCAAGAGCTAGATGAAGAATTTTGCCAACTATTACCAACAATACTATTAAAATTAGAACTGGTGGAATCTAGGGGAGAAAGCCGATAATGACGTATCATATTATCGTAAATATCATTAAAGGAGGCACCTCTATCCAAAAAAATACCAGCCCAATGTTTTCCATAAATCATATTGCCTGCAATAATATTTTCAATGGCTGGCAAAAAATCAATAGTGGTATTATTAGGATCAAGTTTAGATTCTATACCAGCACTACCCAATACTATCCCAAAATAATGAAAATATTTATTATGGCCTTCGTTATTACTAATTATAGAATTGAACATAGCAATATTACGAATTCCACTTCTCACCATCTTGATACCATCACCAGCATTATTGTTAATAATATTCCATAATATTAGGTTTTGAGCAGCATTATCCACGGAAATACCTGGTAATTTAGAAACTGCTGAACCATCAGCTAAACGACCAAAACTAAGAGTTAAATCATCTTTTAAATCTCTATCTGTTTGTCTAATCCGAAAACCATTATGAAACAAGGTATTTTCCATTACAATATTATTAACAGAACCAAATTCTAAAGATAGCCCTTCTTTATCATTATTTTGTAGTTGGTTGTTTTGAATCACTAAACCATAGCCACCATCAATGTATATTCCTTGAGCCAAGTTATCAGTTACAATATTATGTTCGATTAACAAAGCATAAGGAATGGATTTTGTTAATGGCCAAATATGTTCCGTAATAGATTTAGTTACAGTACTTTCTTCCAAGTTTGATTTAGGTTTGGCATCACTAATTAATATTCCAGCTCCACCATGATCTGCTCGTTGACCATTACTAATTTGTGAGTTATGTAACCATACGTGAGATACATTACCTTGAATTAAAATTCCACCTTGTTTGGGATTTTTAATTTGGATTTGATCCATTTCAATAAAGTGACTATCTGTTAATACCGCAATCCCACGTCCAGAATCCGTGAGTTGTAAATTTTGTATTATAACTCCCACCGCATTAGTAATTTGAACACCAATTCCAGTAGCCCTGATAATTAAATCTTTTATTGTAATATTATCGGCAGAGATTGAAATACTAGGTGAAACAGAAGACAGTAGTATGGTATTACTGCCTAATAACACCGTATTTTCTGGTATGAATAAAGTTTCGTCACCAATTATTTGAGAATTTTGTAAAATAATGGTTTTATTATCAGTAATACTTTGTAAAAAATGATTTAATTCACTAGTTTTATTGCCAGTAAATTTTACGGTTTTTTCAGTTGCTAAATTTGGTAAACTATCTTTAATTTCAATGCGTAATTGAGCCTGATAAGTTTTTGGATCATTTATAGCATCTAATGAAATTGAGACTGTTTTGGAACGTTTTAAAACTTTAGATTTATATATCAGTTCTTTGATTGGAGAAGAGTTGGTGATTCTATCCAAAGCTGGCATTTTATATTGTTTAAATAAACTTTCAGCTAATGAATTTTGAATGCTTCCATAGCTTAAAATAAATATTATTAATGAATATTTTAATTTCATAGTTATTTTCCTATTATATAAATACATTATAAATTTTATTACAGCAGAAATTATTATAACATTATTAGAAATCATCCATTAGATTAATCGGATTACCTCTACCAATTTGTAAGGGTAATCCAGTTATCCAAATTTTTTAAATTATTTACAATCCAATTTTATGAGCTCTGGCTGTAAAAAAAATACCACTTGGTTTATCTGCTGATATGGTTGCAACTTCTGCAAAAGTTTCAGTATTATAAATAATTACTTTATCCTTATCACGTACTGATACCCATACCTCTTCTCCACGTGGAGCAAATTCCATATGTAGAACTCCTTTACCTGGTTTAAGAGTTTTGATGATATTCATTGTCATAACATCAATAACTTGTACAGTATCATTATTTGGCATCGCAAAATTAACCCAAATATGACGGCCATCTGGTCGAGCCATCACAAAAACTGGTTGGCCATGAACTGGAATAGTTTTCACTTGTTGCCAATTTTTCATTACTAACACTTCATGTTGACCAATAGCAGGTAGAAAAATGTAATTACCAGCTACCGCCCAACCTTCCAAATGTGGCATTTTATATACTGGTAATTTTGGTTTATCCTTGCCATAGTCTGGCAAAATCCGTTTTACCCCAGCATAAACATTCCATAAATCTAACAATGCAAAACCACTGTCACCAAATAATCCAGCGATATAATAACGACCATCTGGAGAAATTAAAGCATCGTAAGGTTGCCGACCAACATTTTTAAACTTAAGAATTCTTGGAGATTTAGGGATGTGCATATCAGCTAGCCAAATTTCACCAGCATCAAATAAACTAAATGCAAAATGTTGATTAGGAACATCGACCAAACCAATTACTTTTGAAAGTTGATCATTTATTCCAAATTTGGCGGGAATATCTGCCACCTGTTCCAATGTCATTGCATCAAATACTTTAACCCCACCAGGAGTATAATTAGATACCGCAATCAACTTACCATCTTGAGAAATTGCTCCACCTATACTATTACCAGATTGCATAATACGATGAGTAACTCTTCTACGTAAAATATCCAGCCTAGTTAAGCCACCATCTCGTCCAAATATATAGGCATATCTTTGATCACGAGAATAAACCACAGAAGCATGAGATAAATCCCCCAAGTTTTTCACTCTACCTAAACTTTTATGAATAGTAGTATCAACTACCAACACACTGCCTTTAGCTCGTTCAATTATAACTCCTAAATCACCACTGCCACGCAATATAGCAGCTTGAGTTATTATTGGTAATATAAATATTGATAAATATAGCCAGGTTTTCATAAATTTTTTAAAATTAAAGTGATTAAATATTGAGTTATGAAATTCTTTATTTACAAATCAGGATAGTAGATAAATAGTAACCAAACTCTGAAAAAAAAATTATCGCATTTACAATGGAATATTGCAAGATTAAAGTTATTGAATTAAGAAT
>DRQV01000069.1 GCA_011371325.1 Thioploca sp. | reverse complement strand
TTACGTGGGAATGCACAGCTATTTTAGGAGAACCTGTACTTCCTGAAGTACGCATATACATTTTTTCAGGTGCTATTTTGGCTCCATCCCAATCTGGATTTTCCTTAACTTGCAAAAATTCTTGTGGTTCTAATACCGTATCAATAGTGCTAATTTTATATCTACAGAATTTTGGCATAAAATCACCTTTTGGTAATAATAAAAAGCTATAACCTTGTTCCAATAGAAATAATATGGTTAATGCACTTGGAAGTGTATTTTCACATTCAAAAACTACGCAATCTTCAATTTCTGAAAAACAAGTTTCTATCTTAATAAAAAGTTCTGGAATTTCTTGATAAGAACAGGTTAATTTTCCATCTGTCAATATATTAGACTGCCAATTCTCAGAACTACTTCGACCAATAAATTTCATCAGTAACCTCAATTCAGAATTTATATTTGAAATAGTCAAAATCTTTCTTAAATCTCTGAAAGATCATGTTTTTTGTCGTGTCATTATAGTAATTTTGATAATCACTATTACGTTTAGACTTGTTAGAATGTAAAAGTTTTCCTGTAAAACCAATCTCATTAGCTAAATCATTAAAATCACTAGCTAAATTTTCAAAGCTAAGTATTTTATCAACTAAAATAGTATTATTTTCAGTGATGTAATCCAACTGATTGATATGAAATCGATTAAATAAATCATGATTATCAGGTAAAGCAAGAAATTCATCAAAACTATTAGCATGTTTATTGACTTCTAACATTACTTTATCACCTAATATCTTAGCATCTTGTGCTAATGGCTCATCAATAGTTTTATGTTTTATTTTAAAATACCAAGATACTATTCTATCATAAGGATTTCTAACAATGGTAAATTTCAAATAATCTTGAAAAATATTGTTATCTATAGCATCTTTTATATCAGTAATAAAGCAATGTTTTAGTCTATTTACATTTGGTTTAATATGGACTTTAGCTATCAAATCAGGATCGAATTGTTCAAATATTTTTTGAATCGAATTACCACCAGTTCTTTGAATATGGATAAATATAACTTTGTATTTATGGGAAATAAACATTATATATTTGCCTCTAACTATGTATCAAATATATTGTGTGAATATTAAATTAATATATGCGAATTACAAATATATTATATTACTGGAAAAAAAATCAATATTTCATATCAAAATTATAATAAACTCCCCAAGTTTCTTCACTATCCTTGACTTTCTTAACCAGCTTAGTTTAGAATGCTGATTACTTGAGTGCTAAAAAGATTGATAATTGTAGTAAATTCAATATTATCAATTAACTTAGTGGTAGAAATATTCTGCCAATTCAATTTGGCAAAGTAATAAACTATTCATATTTTTATAAGCATTTGATTAATGAGTATTTATGAAAATGCTAATTAAAAATAACTCAAAATATTTAGTTATAATACCATTTTTAAATTTGGAGAGTATTTAATGAAACTGTCATATGCAGTTGTATTGTCGTCTTTATTAGCAGTTGGTAGTGTGTTTGCTGCTAAAGCTCCACCACCTATTTCAGACGCTGAGTTTAACCAAGCTAAACAAATCTTCTTTGAGCGTTGTGCTGGTTGTCATGGTGTGCTGCGAAAAGGAGCTACAGGTAAACCTTTAACTCCAGATATTACTCTGGAAAAAGGTACTGAATATCTCAAGGTATTTATCAATTTTGGTTCACCAGCCGGTATGCCAGCTTGGGGAGCTTCTGGTGATCTATCCGAAACAGAAGTTGATTTAATGGCTCGCTATATTCAGCACGAACCACCAGTTCCACCTGAATTTAGTATTGCTGATATGAAGGCTACCTGGAAAGTTCTTGTTCCACCAGAAGCAAGACCTACTGAAAAATTAAATATCTTTGATATAGATGATGCTTTTTCCGTTACTTTGCGTGATTCTGGTGAAATCGCACTGATTGATAGCGATACCAAGAAAATGATTACTATCATTAAGACTGGTTATGCAGTACATATTTCACGTATGTCAGCTTCTGGCCGTTATTTATACGTGATTGGCCGCGATGCTAAAATTAATTTAATTGATTTATGGATGGAAATTCCTGAAACAGTTGCTGAAATTAAAGTTGGTATGGAAGCTCGTTCAGTAGAAACGTCTAAATTCAAAGGTTGGGAAGATAAGTATGCAATCGCTGGTACTTATTGGCCACCTCAATATGTAATCATGGATGGTGATACTTTAGAACCAAAAAAAGTTGTTTCCACTCGTGGTATGACAGTTGATACTCAAGAATTTCATCAAGAGCCTCGAGTTGCTGCTATCATAGCTTCTCATGAACGTCCTGAGTTTATTATCAATGTTAAAGAAACTGGTAAAATCTTATTAGTGAACTATGAAGATTTAGCTAATTTAAAGACTACTAGCATTGATGCTGCTCGTTATTTACATGACGGTGGTTGGAATTCTACTAAACGTTATTTCATGTCAGCTGCCAATAAATCTAATAAGATTGCGGTTGTAGATTCTAAAGAAGGTATGTTAGAAGCTTTAGTTGAAGTAAGTTCTATTCCTCATCCAGGTCGTGGTGCTAACTTTATTGATCCTAAGTTTGGTCCAGTATGGGCTACTAGTCATTTAGGTGATGCCAGTATTTCTCTGATTGGTACTGATCCAGAAGGTCATCCAGAAAATGCTTGGAAAGTAGTGCGTACTTTGCAAGGTCAAGGTGGCGGTTCTTTATTTATTAAAACTCATCCTAATTCTAATAATTTATGGGTGGATACTGCTTTGAATCCTGATACTAGTATGAGTCAGTCAATCGCAGTATTTGATACTCGTAATTTAGAAGCTGGTTTTGTAGTAATACCAATTGCTGAAATGGCTAATCTTGGTGAAGGTCCTAAGAGAGTAGTTCAACCAGAGTATAATCGTTTTGGTGATGAAATTTGGTTCTCCGTTTGGAATGGTAAAGATCAAACTTCTGCGATTGTTATTTTAGATGATAAAACTCGTAGACTCAAGAGTGTAATTAAAGATGAGCGTTTAGTTACCCCGACGGGCAAATTCAACGTTTACAATACTACACATGATGTTTATTAGGTGATTTATGGTGGGTAATATTGCCCACCGGTAATCCTGCTGTTTATCCAAATCGATTTGGGGCAAATAACGGTTACAGGATAACTAGTTGTTGAAGCAGATATTTTTTTGTAGAAATGGATACTGGAGAAATATGGAATTTTAATAAAAATATTATGTAGATGGGAACGGTGGACTCCTTGTATTAATGTTAGTTGGACTGGTATTAATAATGATTTTATTGGTTTTTATAATACTACTCCATACTTGCCAACGGTATAAATGCAGGTTTAATTATCATGAATATATTTTAATAGGTATAATTCTATTCCTCCATATAATGATCTGTCATATCTATATTATTGGAAAACTAAAACAATTAAAAGATAGTAGGTTATGGTTATCAGCACAACACCAAAAATTTAGAACAGCTAAGCTAAATTAGTTAAAAAATATTGCGTATTATCTGTCATCTTGAATATTTTTCCCTCATTGACTGTTTTTAAACTATATCTTTTTTATTCAACTCGAAATAGAGCTTCCAAAATAGCACGTTACTAACTGAAGTTTGAAATATAATATCTTAAAAATCATCTATTTACCTCAATAACCCCCATTTTACATTAACATCCCAATATAACCAATTGAAGAATAAATTTAAAAACTAACATTAATTCATTTTTAGATATATAATATTAAAATTAAACCTAAAAAATATAGGAGCAGATTTATGAAATTTATGAAATGGTGGCAATGCCTTATCATACTGTTATTCTGGATTCCACAAGCTCAAACAATAGAGATTATCAACACTGTTGCTGGAGATGGAGTTCAACAATTTGGAGGTGACAATAATAGTGCAATCATGGCTTCACTCAATAAACCATCTGGAATTGTGGTAGCTAATGATGGAACTTTATATATCGCAGATACTAATAATCATCGAATTCGGCAAGTTAAAAATGGCAATATAACTACTATTGCTGGCAACGGTAATCAAGGTTATCGGGATGGATTTAACTCTCAATTAAACAGTCCTACTGGTATTACACTTGATAATAACGGCAATATCTATTTTGCAGACACTAATAATCATGTGATTCGTAAACTAGATAAGCAAGGTTACGTCACTACAATTGTTGGCAATAATGTTCAAGGTTTTAGTGGGGATAATGGTCCTGCTGTTTATGCTCAACTTAATGGCCCTACTGCTATAGCAATTGACTACATCGGTAATTTATATATTGCAGATACTAATAATCATCGGATTCGTAAGGTAGCTAACGGCTATATCACAACTTTAGTTGGTAATGGAATCGCTGGTATGAAGCTAAACCAGTTAAATTCACCACAAGGGTTAGCGGTTGACAAATACAATTTATATATTGCTGATACTAAAAATCATAGGATTCTTCGTTTAGATAATACTAATTATATCAGTGTCTTTGCTGGGAATGGAACGCAAGGTATTGGTGGTAACGGTGGATTGGCTGTACTCGCTCAACTTAGCTATCCACGAGGACTTGCCATAACTGATAGCCTATATATTGCTGACAGTACTAATCATAGAATTCGTAAGATAGTCGATGGCAATATAATTGATGTAGTTGGAAATGGTAATAATGGTTTTTCAGGAGATGGTTCGTTAGCTAAATTTGCTACTCTCAATTTCCCTAATGCAATCGCAATAGATAGTTCTAATAATTTATATATAACTGATAATAATCGTATTCGTAAGATAACAACTTACCAACGTAGGGTCAGAGCTAATGAATTATTGACCATTACTAAACCAGAGGTAGGACTTGTTACAGCCGAAGGAATTAACTGTGGAGATACTTGTACTGCCAATTTTGATGGTGAAGTTACCTTGACAGCTTCTCCCTATGATAAAAGCTCTTTTTATAACTGGAGTGGAGATTGCACTGGTAATAGTTCGGTACTAACTGTTGCGATGGATTCTTCTAAGAATTGTACTGCCAATTTTGTTACTTTTACTAATGATAATAATCCTTTTCAACCCAGTTCAGTTGCAACCAGTCCAGATAGCAAAAATGTTTATATGGCCAGTTTTACAGGTAATTCTATCGGAATCTATACTAGAAATATTGGTGGAACATTAACTTTTGTTAAAAACATGACTGATGCCGATATTGGTACTGGTCTGCAAGGAGCTAGTACAGTAGTTGTAAGTCCAAATGGGAGGCATGTTTACGTTGGTAGTTCTGAATATATTGTAGTCTTTACTCGTAATACTGTTAATGGTAACTTGAGTTTGGTGGAAGTAAAACAAGATGGAGTAAATGGTATTGATGGTTTGGCTGGAGTGAAAGCTATTGCATTCAGTGCCGATGAAACTAGAGTCTATGTGGTTAGTAATCAAGATAACAGCCTATCCGTATTTGAGCGAGATGTTAATACTGGTTTTCTAAACTTTCTAACAATCCAACCAGAAATTATAGCTCCAACTGATGTTGCTGTTAGTGGTAATTATATCTATGTTGCTAGTGATGATGCTATTACAGTTTTTACTCGTAATTCCACAGGAGAAATTGAGTTTGTAGCAACTTATACTGATGTGATCAATGGAGTAACTGGATTAGCAATTACTACTAATAATTTATATGCAGTCAGTAATATTACCAATTCAATAATTGCTTTTAGCCATAATAAAGGGGTATTAGGAGTTTTAAAAACCTATAAAGATAATATCGATAATATTGATGGACTAGATAATGCGACTGATATAGCTCTTAGCCCAGATGAAACTAGGCTATTTGTTACTAGTTTTAATGATGACGCAGTCGCAATATTTGACCGTGATATAGATACTGGTTTATTAAACTTCCAATTATCGGCTAGTGATTTTGATGGAGCTAATTCTATCGCTATTGTTCCAACTGGTAATTTTGCCTATATAGCTACCAGTAATGCAGTCAAAACTTTAAGTACTGGTTTAGTTGATTTACAAGTTAATTTGAGCAATCCTAAATCAGTTGCAGTCGATAGCAAGCTTAATTATACAATAACAATAACTAATAATAGTTCAGATATAGCTAATAATGTAACTTTAACTGATAGTTTACCAACCGGAGTTACTTTTTCTAGTGCCATACCAAGTCAAGGAATATGTGGCATGGACAATGGCAAAGTGAAATGTATTTTAGGAACTTTAGCAACTGATGCAGTAGCTATTGTTAATTTACAAGCTGATACACCTACTACTGTAACAGCAAGTATCTTAATTAATCAAGTAGAAGTAACCGCTAATCAATCTGATATCGATACTGGCAATAATACTGTAACTACAAACGTTAATTTTATGCTAGAAGTCCCAGAAGCAGATTTACAATTGGCCGTTATTACAGCTCCAGAATCAATAGTTGGCATTAACAATCAACTCACTTATGAATTAACCGTTACTAATGCAGGACCAAATCCAGCTAGTAATATTATATTTACTGGTAATTTGGCCGATAACATAACTTTTACCACTGACAATAAAGATTGTACGGCAATTAATAATATTGTAACTTGTAACTTATCTAAATTAGAAATTAATGCTACTAGTAAATTTTTCATTTATGTTACCACTGGTGAAACTTTAGGCATGATTGACTTTAGTGGTAATATTATCAGCAATGCAACTGATCCTGATTTAACCAATAATCAAATTACCACAACTAACGAAATTGGTAAGCAAGAAATCGATTTAATGGTATTGGATGCTATCGCTACTCCAATTACAACTCAGTTAAATGTTGGTGAAAATATTGTTTACACCGTCCAAGTTCAAAATAATTCCACTGATACTATTGCCACAGGCGTTAGGCTAACCGCTAATTTACCCAGCCAAATGACTTATATAGCTGAAGATTCAACCTGTGAATTCATCGGTTCTCAAGTAAGCTGTCCATTAACCAATATCAATCCCAGCGACAGTCAAACTATTAGTTTTACCCTGCGAGCTATTCAGACTGGTACTAATGTAGTTACTAGTTTTACCATTACTGGCGATGGTACTGATATAGACCCTAATAATAACTCCAATTCTATCAGCTTAGAAAAAATCATTGGTAATGTAGCAGATTTTGTAGTAAACGTGACAAGCAGTGCAGACTCTGTTTTAGTTGGAGAAAATGTCAGCTATGAAATTGAAGTCACTAATAATGGTCCTGATATAGCCAATGCTATTTTACAAATTAATTTAGCTGGAGATAATATTGCAGTAGCGGTAAGTGAGGAAAGTTGTGGCAATGGTACTAATTTTAATTGTAGTTTAATAGCCATGCAGGTTGGACAACCCAAGAAAATTACCGTTGATATAACTCCTACTAAAATGGGCAATATTACTATTACAGCTAATGTAGTTGGTAATGGCTTTGATTCTACTATACCGAATAATGCCACAGCAGAAATTGCAGTAGCGAATAAATTAGCAGATATTGGAGTGGAATTGACAGTAGAACCAGTCTTGGCTTTCATAACTAAGAACGTCACTTATACCACAACAATAACTAACAATGGCCCTAATCAAGCTACTGGTATTATTGTTACTCAAGATTTAGACCCTAATGTTAAGTTTGTCTCTGCGACTCCCAGCCAAGGGCCAAATTGTACCTATGCCAATCATGTTGTAACCTGTCAAATAGGTCCATTAAGTAGTAGTTCAGACAATGAAGCATTTATTAATGTGATAGTAGTGCCGCAATTACTTGGGACTATTAATAGTGCTGTAACTGTCAAGAGCGATATGGTAGACCCAGAATTAGCTAACAATACCGCTCAAATTGAGAAAAAAATTACCAAAATGGTTGCTAGATTAGAACTACAAGGTAGTGCTTTCCCAAGTCCTGTAGTTACCAAAAATCCGCTCACTTATACGTTAGTAATAACTAATACTGGCCCTTATGCCGCAACTAATATCAATATTACCAGCATCTTACCTGTGGAAGATATAATATTTAAATCCCCAGCTATTATAACTCCATTTGAAGTAAACGGTACTTGTGAAAACATTAGCAAAACTGGAGAAATTAGCTGCTCAATAGTATCATTACCCAAAGATGGTACAGCTACTATCACTATCGAAATATTGCCTAAAACTGGTGGAATATTAACCTTAACTGCCGAAGCAACTGCTACCGAATCAGAACCTGTTACTGTAACTGTGGAAACTCCTGTCAGTCGGCCAGCATCATTATTTTATTTAAACCAACAAAAAAATGAAATAGGAGGAGTATCTAACTTACAAGGCCCAATAGATTTGGTTATGACTAATAATGGCGAATATATTTATGCAGCTAGTTTTAGCAGTGATTCAATAGTAGTTTTTAATCGTAATGATACCGAATTAACTTTTATTCAATCAGTAGTTAATGGAGTTAGCATTAATGACAATACTATAACTGGTTTAGGCAATGCTAGTTCATTGAGCCTGAGTCCAGATGAAAAGTTTTTATATGTAGCAAGTTTCAAAGACAATGCAGTAGCTGTTTTTCAACGTAATTCAACTAACGGTACTTTAAATTATGTAACAACTTACACCAATGATATGGATGAAATAGATGGTTTAGCTGGAGCTTTAGCAGTACTAGCTTTGACAGATTATGTGTATGTTGCAGGAGCTATTGACGATGCAATTGTTATTTTTCAACGTGATATTGCTACAGGTAAACTTACCTATCAAGAAGCAATCCGCTTTACCGATTCACAACGATTAGACGGAATCAATAACATCATAGTAGCAGAAGATGGTAGCTATCTATTTACCACTAGTGCTAATGGCAACAAATTATCGGTATTTAAGCGAGAAGAAAATAAATTAAACTTCAAAAATGACAATATGCCAGCTACCAGTAGTATTATAATAAGAGGAGAACATGTATATAGCTTAGGAATTAATAGCTTATCAGTTCTTAAATTCTTTCCTGATAGCGGCGTATTCACTCTTATAGAAACTTTTGAAGATGACAGCGTATCCACAGAATCTATTAATAAGAAGGTAGACGGATTAGCTGATGCTTCCGATTTAACTCTAAGTCCAGATGGATTATATCTTTACGTTACCGCCAGAAGTGATAACTCAATAACAGTCTTTAAACGAGATTTAGCAACAGGTCGCTTAACTTTCCTTGATGTTCGCAAAGATGGAACAGACGGATTAGACGGATTAAGCAGTGCCAGAAGCGTGATTACCAGTCCTAAAATAGGTGAGTATATTTATGTTGCAGGTTTTGCCGACAATTCTATTACCACCTTCACCATGGCCAGAGCCGATTTAGATATT
>DRQV01000068.1 GCA_011371325.1 Thioploca sp. | reverse complement strand
TGCTTCCACTGGTAATGCTGATCAAGTTGGTTTTATTCTCAGAGGTAATAAAAATCAGAAAGTTCTGATAAGAGGAACTGAAAACAGTAATTTTGATCCAACTATCACATTGATAAAACAAATTGGTCAAGAATTAGTAGCTTCTAATGCAAATAGGGAGGATGCAATTGGAATGCCTAAACCACTACCAAAAGCAACTGATGCTGGTTTATTGGTAGAGCTTCCAATAACTGCTTATATCGCTACTATTATTGATAGTGATAGCAATGAAGATGGTAAAGCTGTATTTAGTATTATGACTAGAAAATAGTTTTATTTAGGAGTGCAAAACTTGTTTACAAAATAAATCTTGCACTCCAACCCCACCAACTTGCCGATTTAGACAATCTAATATAAAATCCTATCAAATATGAAATCCTATCAAAGTTAAATTTACCAGAGGAATTTATGATAGAAGTTGCTCCCTTACGCTATGGCGTTATTTTTAAAAAAGTTTTTTCTAAACCACATAAAAGGAAATACTATGTTTACTAAAATATTGGAAGATTACTAAAAATATTAGCAGAATATGGTAGTCATGTACAAGGGATAGTTTTTGAAAACTAAACTATAGTTAAAACTTATTGAAATATTATAAATAGGAAAATTATGGATATTAAAACAGCATTAAAAAAAGTTACAGAACAGCGAGATTTAACAATGGCTGAAATGTCATCTGTAATGCGAATTATTATGACTGGTCAAGCAACAGCTGCTCAAATCGGTGGTTTTCTGATTGGCTTGCGTATGAAAGGAGAAACTGTTACAGAAATAGTTGCTGCAACTAAAATCATGCGAGAATTAGTTACTCCAGTTACAGTTTTCGGGAAGCATGTTGTTGATATTGTTGGTACTGGTGGCGATGGAAGTAGTACGTTTAATATTTCTACGACTAGTTCTTTAGTTGTTGCTGCTGCTGGTGGAATAGTAGCTAAACATGGTAATCGTTCAATTTCCAGTGCGTCAGGTAGTGCGGATGTATTAGAGGCTCTTGGAATTAATATTAATCTTAATCCAGAACAAGTATCTGAATGTGTTGATAAACTTGGGATTGGATTTATGTTTGCACCGTTACATCATAGTGCTATGAAACATGCCATTGGGCCAAGGAAAGAAATGGAGGTAAGAACTATCTTTAACTTATTAGGGCCATTAACTAATCCAGCAGCGGCAACCAATCAATTATTGGGGGTTTTTAGTAAAGACTGGCTAGAACCAATTGCACAAGTTTTACAAAAATTGGGTAGTGAACATGTCTTAGTAATACATTCTGAAGATGGTTTGGATGAAATTAGTATAGCTGCTCCAACTTTTATAGCTGAATTGCATGATGATAACATTACTACTTATACGGTGACACCGGAAAAATTTGGGTTAAATCGGGCTTCGTTGGAGAGTATTAAAGTAGGTTCTGTTGCTGAAAGTGTAACCATAATACAAGGAATATTAGCTAATAAAAATACTGTTGCTAAAGATATAATTTTACTAAACGCTGGAGCTGGGATTTACGCTGCTGGTTTGACTGATAGTTTTGCAGCTGGGATCGATAAAGCTAATGAAGTATTGAATAATGGTTCTGTTAAGCAAAAATTGGCTGATTGGGTAGAGTTAACCCAAAGCTTCTCATAGTTTTTTGATGCGATTTATAAAATTAACTCAAGTATTATAGACCAGCTCGTTTAATTTTTTCTAATAATTTCAAAATATCAGTTTCACTTATTTTAAGGTTATTAATAACATTTTGTAGTTCTGGTAAATTAATTAAATTATTCAGCTTTAATACAGAATTTTGACGCAACAAAGCTACATTAGCCGACTGTTTATAAATTTGTGAATTAATACCTAATACATGTAATAACAATTTAACTTTCTGAGAATGGGCATCAAGTTTATCTTTTATAACTTCTTGTGCATGATAAAATCTATCCCAAATTTGTTGCTGTTCAGTTAAAGTACGCATGATAGCATTATAACCATCAATGGAAAATTTATACCTTTGTATTTCCAAGGGGTCATCAAGTTCTACCAATTTATTTTTAGCATCATTAAGCAATAGTTGGTAGTTTTGATATTTATATTTAATTTTATCGATATTATGCAAAGTTTGTTGTTTTAAATTATTAATTATCCCAAACTGTTGTTTATGTGCATACATTATATTGTTGCTCATGTTGGCAATTTCTTGATAATTTTGACTAATTACAATTAATTCTCTAATTATTTTATTAATAATCGAATAATTTTTTTGGGTGGTTTTAAGTTTAGTGTGTAGTTGTTTAAGTGCTTGCAGATTATGGTTAATTTTTACATAAATTTCATTAGTACCATATTGCAAAATTTTAGTTATAGAAACTAATAATTGTTTTTTAATATCATTAAATATACTGGCTGGTAAACGAGTAGCTATTTTTACCAACACACCCTCATCAGTTGTACGTCCATCAGATTTAAAAATCACTCGAATTGAAGAACCAGATACAATAAATTTTTGTTCAATTACACCACTAAACTTAAATTTCTTATCAGCATAAATAGTTATAAAATCACAGCATTTTTCGGTTTTACCAATAATGCTTACTTCTAACTCTTCTGCATCAGCAATTGTCAATTTTTTGTTTAAAGTTAAATTATTAGTATATTCATGTTCCCCGGCATATTTACCAACAGCAAATGAAGTAGACGAGCTAGTATTAGTTATTGTAGCAATAAGTAAGGAAATAATAAGTAACTGCATTTTATTTTTTAACAAATATTACTTTTTCTAATAAGCCAGTATCAGCCTGATAATAAAGAATTGCATCATATTTTTCAGCTGAACTATAAAAGAATTTATCCTTTAAAAAATCATAAGTAGAAGGCAATAATCCAAGAACTGCAGTTACAGCTAAACTGCCAGTATTTCTTTCATTGATTGGTTTAGGTGGAGTAGTTGATTTAAAATCCACTTTGCCCATTTTAGCATTTATCACACTTAACCATTTGCCCAACCGTTCCGGTATTTTATTAACTGATACTTTACCTATCATTGATACAGTGATTGTATCATTACCAATTGACATCGACTTTGAAAGATTTTGATCAAATGTATCAACATCTATAAAATGTAAATTTGCTAATTCATCTTTGGTTTTGATTTGGTTAGACGTACAACCAATAAGAATAGTCAAAAAGCAAATTAATATTTGTTTCATTTTTATATCTCACTAAATTATACTTAATATAGTATCAAGCTTTTATATTTAAAATTTAATCATGATATAAATTAGCTTTATAGTTTATCTTTTATACAGGTTCAAGCTACTTTTTCAAAGCTTCTGATAAATGAGGTTGAATCGTCTGTAATATACCTTTGAATACTTTTGGACTACCAGCTACAATATTACCAGTTGTTAAATAATCATGGCCACCACTAAAATCACTAGCTAAACCACCAGCTTCATGAATAAGCAATACTCCAGCAGCCATATCCCACTCATTTAAATTAATTTCCCAAAAACCATCTAAACGACCAGCAGCTACATAAGCTAAATCCAAAGCGGCTGAACCAGGACGACGTATATCTGCAACTTGAGTAAATAATGCTTGAAAAGTATTTAAATATAAATCAATATGTTGTTGAGCTCTAAATGGAAAACCAGTGCCAAGTAAGGCTGTATTGAGAGATGGTAAACCACTAACTCGTAGACGTCTATTATTTAAAAATGCACCTTGGCCTTGTGATGCAGTATATAGTTCATTACGTAAAGGGTCATAAATAACGGCTTGATATAAACTGCCTTGATATTTTAAGCCAATCGAGACACAAAACTGAGGATTTCCATGTAAATAATTTGTCGTACCATCAAGTGGGTCTATAATCCATTGAAATTCCTCACCTTGTGTAACTCCACTTTCTTCAGCAAGAATAGCATGATTTGGATAAGATCTTTGTATAATATCAATTATGACGGCTTCAGCTTGTCTATCAATTTCAGTTACAAAATCATTTTTAGTTTTAACATCTATTTGTAAATCCTGGCTTTTTTCCATAGAACGAACTATTATATTACCAGCCTTGCGAGCAGCTTGGACTGCAATATTTAACATGGGGTGCATATATTTTTCCTTTAATTATTAGGATTTGCAAATTGATGAATTGTAAAAATTTTATCTGTAATTATTAAAACCTAATACTAGCATTTTTAGATTAGTTATACAATAGTTTGTTATACCTACTAATAAAATTAGATTGTGCGATCTCTATAATTGAAAGAACGTCTTTAGCTTTCATACAAGCACACTATACACATATTAATAATTATCAATATTTTCATTGACTATATGTTTTATTTGGTCAGCAAGATTAGTTATCGAGCTATCTAAATCTGGTAATAATTCTAGCTTATTTCGCCAAGGTTTTTCCAAC
>DRQV01000067.1 GCA_011371325.1 Thioploca sp. | reverse complement strand
ATCTCCAGATTGGATTTTTAGATGCAACCAAGGTAATTTAGTTGGGGTATAATCGGTAATTAAATTATTAGGGATTTTAGATAGCTTTGCTGGTATCGTTTCAGTTGGAGTAACTAAGTTATTAGTTAATACGGAACTAGCCGGGCTAATTGATGGTATAGAAGCATTGGAGTTAGTTAACCACCAGACAAAAGTTAGCATAATTATTACACTGATTATTGCTATTAATAACTTATTATTGAGCCAGCTTGAATTTAGGTTATTAGCAATCTCAACATTAAAATGATGTAATTGTGGTTGATGATGTAAATCTAACTGCCGATGTTTTATAACCATTTTAGGCAAAGTACCTTGAGGTTTAAATGTACAATTAACATGTTTTTTTATCCCAGTTAAAGGATTTATATTAAAATATCGCATACAAATTTATATTCCTAATTTTTGATATTAATACATTATACAAAAATTATGCAATAATTGTAATTTATTATTGTTTGTTATAATAATTCTTAATTAAATTCAAACACAGTGAAAAATTCATTCCTTAATCATTTAATCAGCAAACTATATGAAAAAGTTCATATTCGAGCTGTATTAATCGTACCGTTTATGATCCAAATTATTTTAGCAGTGGGTCTAACTGGTTATTTTTCCTTCCGTAACGGTCAAGAAACTATTAATGACTTAGCCACTCAGTTGCATAGTGAAATTACTGCTAGAATTGAACAATATATTAATACCTATTTAAATTTTCCATCATTAGTAGTCAATATGAATGCTAATTCGGTAGCTAATGGCTTACTTGACATGGATGATTTACGTAGTTGGTTACCATATTTATTAAAACAAAGTCATATATTTAAAGAATTGAGTTATATATATTGCGGTAATTACAAAGGTGATTACATTGCTTTCCAAAGATTAAATAATGGTAAATTAGCTTACAATATAAAAGATAATAAAACCAATGGTTTAATGGCAGATTATAGATTTGATGAAACTGGTAATGCAGTTAATATTGATAATAGAGCTTATGATCCACGTTTACGTCCTTGGTATCAACTTGCGGTAAAATCCACTAAAGCTAGATGGACTAATATTTATCTATTTATTGGTTCTAAAGGTACTAATCAACAAGGAATGAGCTTTGTATATCCTTATTATGATAAAGCTGGAAATATATTAGGAGTTTTAGGTTCAGACTTCACTTTGAATAGAATTAGTGATTTTTTACGTAGTATGAAAATTGGTAAGACTGGTAAAACATTTATCGTTGAACGATCTGGATTATTAGTTGGTGGTTCATTTCCATATGCCTCCTTTGATGAAAAAAAAGAGCGACTTAAAGCCCAGGATGTTAAAGATCCATTGATTCAAGCTACAGTTAAATATTTAGTTAATCATTATGGTGATTTTAGCAAAATTAAGAGTAGTAAAAAAATTAACTTTTCTTATCGAAATCAACGTCAACTAGTACATGTATCAGAATTTCACAATAAATTTAATTTGGATTGGTTAATTATAGTAGTAGTTCCAGAAGCAGATTTTATGGAACGAATTAATGCTAATACTTACAATACTTTATGGCTGACTTTAATAGCCTTAATTATTGCAACTTTGATTGGTATCTTTACTTCTAAATTTATAGTACAGCCTATTTTACGTCTCAATCAAGCCGCTAAAAAATTGGCAGATGGAGATTGGGAACAAGTTTTACCCGTTGATCGAGCTGATGAATTAGGTGCTCTTGCTAACTCATTTAATAGCATGGCTAAACAGCTAAAATCTTCTTTTAATACTCTTGAAGAACAAAATTCTGAATTGCAACGTTTGGACAGATTAAAAAATGAGTTTTTAGCTAATACCTCTCATGAGTTACGCACTCCTTTAAATGGTATTATCAACATTGCTGATTCTTTAAATCATGGTTCTACTGGTGAATTGCCACAAGCTACTTGTGATAATTTAAATATGATTGTTCTCAGTGGTAGACGTTTAGCTAATTTAGTCAATAATATTCTCGATTTTTCTAAGTTGAGACATAAAAATATTGAATTAGAAATACAAGCAATAGATTTACATAAATGTATAGATGTAGTGTTTACCTTAAGCAAACCACTTATTGGTAATAAAAAATTGCAATTAATTAATCTGGTTCCAGAAAATTTACCTAAAGTAGCAGCTGATGAAAATAGATTGCAGCAAATTTTACATAACTTAATTAGTAATGCGGTTAAATTTACTGATAGTGGGCATGTAGAAATTTTCGCAAAGATTAAAAAGGGATTTATTGAAGTTAGTATTTCCGATACTGGGATTGGAATTCCAAATAATAAACTAGATAGTATTTTTAAATCATTTGAACAAGCTGATGGTACTACTGCACGAATTTATGGAGGAACTGGTTTAGGTTTAACTATTACTAAACAACTGGTAGAACTACATAATGGTAAAATTTCGGTTTCTTCTGAACTTGGTATAGGTTCTAAATTTGTATTTACTTTACCAATCAATATTCCT
>DRQV01000066.1 GCA_011371325.1 Thioploca sp. | reverse complement strand
GACCACCATTACCAACTCCAAAAGTTGAACTACCAATTTTAGCACTTTCCATCAGGCTCATTTGTCGAGCTTCTATATCAATTTGGCCAGCATCGCCAGCATTATCAAGTTGTCCTTCAGTACCAGAAAAAATAAAACTTGGTTGACCAATTGCTGATGTTCCAGAAACAAGGAAAGTATTAGCTATTTTAATCAAAATTTTGCCTCCATTACCAATTCCATATGTATCAGTAGAAATTTCCGAGCCATCGAATAGAAAATTATCTGCTTGAATATCTATCATTTCACTATCCCCATCTATCGAATCACCTTCAAATTCACTATTAATAATTTTTAGATCACTAGCTCGAATAAAAATATTGCCTGCTCGATTACCACTAACTCCGATCCAAGCATTACTAATGGTCATTTTACCTAAATTTGCCTTTATAATTAGCCTATTATAACTGTTAATTACTTCACCAACAGAAGCAATACTAGCTAAATTTATTCGACCAGCTTCAGCAAAAAGTTTTAGAGGATATTTAGGATGAAAATTATCCGTTTCATCATTTAATGACATATCACCATTTATATTTAATTCTCCACCAATCAATGATAAAGTTTGGTTTTTAGCTACATAAAGTTTGCTATTTTGAATATTTATCGGAGCTGGCAAATTAGTTAGAAAACCAAAAGATTCTACTGGAGCTGTTGTTAATAAACTATCATTTGGATTACGAACATCAAATCGACCATTTCCTATTAATCGTAAGTAATCTGCCGTACTAGCATGAAAGCTTCCTGATATATCTAGCTTGGCATCTGAACCAAATATAATTCCATACGGATTGAGGAAATAAAAATTAGCATTAGGAATAGTAGAACGGATTAAACCATCGATATTGGATGGATTACCGCCAGTCACTCGGCTGATGATATTATTGACATTGTCCGAGCCGGAAAATGTGGCAGTTTCTAAGCTATTCAAGTTGAAATCTTGAAAACTGTGGAAGAGGTTTGTGCCATGTTGTTGGCCTAAATCTGGAGTTATTTGAAAATCTGTTCCAGATAGGTTTATTCGTTGTCCAAGCGTGCCATCAGTGATTATTTCTGCATTGCTATAATGACAAATTAATAATAATACAAATATTTTTTTTAACATGATTATAGCATTTTTCAATTTGATTATAATAATACAAGTAATTAATTTTAAGCTTAATTAACCATTCAGAATTACGATTTTAGTAAATCTTTATAATTTTTAATAGCAATCATTGGGATGATCAGCATCAAAGAATTTATTAAGAATCCTTAATGAAATAGCAAAGGTTTGCTGTTGAAAATAGATAGTAGATGAACCTATTCATCACGACCACTAGCTAGTTATGAAATGAATATGACAGTTCTATGATAAGATAGTATATTCTTCTGAAAAAATAAATATATAATAACCTATTAACCAGAGATAATTAAACTATAATTTGTAATTCGTCTCGTCGTATTTCTTCTAACCGACTGATTAAATTAGCCGGACGGGTATGAAAATAAGCCATTGTGCGACGGCAGAATAAAGCAACATGATTAGGGGATATATGTTCTGGACAAGCTGTCATACATAAATTGCACATTACACATTCAACAAATAATTCACCAGTTTCTCTAAATTTACCTTCTGCGGCCAATTCTACTCCATGTTGAACTTTAATACCTTTTGGGCATGATTCAGTACAACCACCACATTTCCTACAGTTACTAGTTTCCGGAAAAATTTGGTGAAATTTACTTTGTACCTCCCAAGAATTTTTAATATCAGTAAGTTGGTAGGAATGATGAGTGGGAGAAGGAAATTCCATAAAAATAACTTGCATTCCTTCTTCAACAAAAGTTTGACAGGCTAATTCCATACGTACTTCTTTGCTATTTGCTTTGCGTACCATAACTCGGCAAGAACCACAAACTCCCTCCAAACAACCAATTCCTTCCACTCTAGTATGACCGGCATGCCAAAATGCTTGGATTATGGAAAAAGAATCTGGGGCTTCTACTTGTTCTCCATTAATCGTAAGATTAACCAATTTTTCGCTCATATATTTTGTCCAAAATAATCGAATTATACAACAGATATAAGATATAATATCTATAGAATTATGTTGTATATCCATACTACCACTTGTAATATTGTTGTTTATTATATAGCTTTAATTTATTACTTTCAACATAAATAATTATACAAGATGAAGAATGTTTTTGTAATTCATTAATTTATTGTTAGTATTATATATTAGATTTTCTTAGATACTTCAATGCTTGGGAGATGAGTAATTATGTCTAATCTTAGACTAAATTACATAGAGTTTTAACAGTTTGACATATATCAAACATACAAAAAGGTTTTTTAGTTTACAATTATTCTATAAAGATTTATATTAAATTATCATATCTGCAGAAGTCCAGTCTTGAAACTCCCAATATTTATCATACCTTCAATATTATCATTACGAGATATTTTTGGTTTAACATCTTTAGCCATATTCATAGGAATAACTGCTGGATTAGGAGCAGTTTTATTAGAACAAGTATTCTATTCTCTTTATGAAATACTATTTGTACATAAATTATGGGGAATATTAAACTTTGTCAGTCACTATCAATTAATTATTATTCCTGCAGTTGGCGGATTAATTGTTGGGGTAGTAGTTTTTTTTCTAGCACATGAAACTAAAGGCAGAACAGTACCAGATATATTGACTGGTTTAGTTGTGGATGGGGAAGATTTACCTCCAAGAGCTTTGCTGATTAAGTCGATTGCTGCCGCTATTTGTGCTGGCATAGGTGGTTCAGTGGGACTTGGTGGTCCGACAGCTCAACTTGCTGCTGCTATGAGTATTGTGGTTGGTAAATGGTTTAAGCTTAATAAAGATAAACTTCATTTACTGATAATGTGTGGCATTAGTGCTGGTATTGCAGCGGCTTTTAATGCACCATTGATGGGAACTTTTTTTGTCTTAGAAGTTATTTTAGGTGGTTTTAAAGCTAATGATTTTATTATTAAAGTGATTTTAAGCCATTTCAAAACTACTTATTTTATATTGATTTTTGTGGCAGCTTTGATTGCTGATCGAGTATCTCAATATTTTCGAGAAGGTTTGCTATTTATACCAGAACATTATTTGATGAATTACTGGGAACTATTGTTATATGTACTTTTAGGAATAGTAACTGCCATTGGTACAATTAGTTTCAACCATCTAATGGTAAGTATGAAAAAATTTTGGGATAATTTACCAACTTCTGAACATATAAAACCAGTAATTGGCTTATCATTACTTGGAATCATCGGTTTTTTTAGCTTTAATATGTATGGTTTTCCCCACTTTTTTGGTTTGGGAAACTTAACCATTATGGATGCATTTAATGGTTCATTGGCTTTGATTATTATTTTTGTGTTAATATTTTTAAAAATGTTAGCTACTAGTATTACTATCGGTTCCGGCTGTTCTGGAGGCACAATAACTCCATCCTTTTTTATTGGAGCTATGCTAGGTGGTACATTTGGCTTATTAGTAAACTCAATTTTTCCAGCAACTGCACCATCAGGAACTTATGCAATGGTTGGGATGGCAGCTTTTTTTGGTGGAGTATTTAATGCACCATTTACTGCTATTATGGTTGGAATTGAAGTCATTGGTAATAACGAAATTATTTGGCCAATTATATTGACCGTATTGATAAGCCATACTATGACCAGAATTATAAAATCTCCAAAATTACCAGGACTTCTGTAATTCTTAATTAAATTCAAATTTTTCTCATTTATATCTTTACAGGTTATTTATTCATATGAATATTCCAGCTAAATTTAGTAAAACTAATCATCTCTCATTCCATTCCTAAAATTATTACTTTTGGTTATTATAAAATAATAATTTGTGATAATATTGATGTGTGTTTACCTTACAGTTTAGGTATGAATTTTTAAGCATTAACTATATAAATTGTTTATTATGAGTTTTCACTTAAATTTAATCATATCTTAAATATATGATTTTACTGGAGATAATTATATGGACATTGATCCAAAAATTATTTGGTTATTTGTTTTTGTAGGATTATATTGGTCATATTGTATCTTTTGGGGTATCAAAGGTGCAATGTCAGCTAAGACTGCTAGTGACTATTTTATTGCTGGCCGTTCCATTTCATTATGGGTATTTGTACTAGCAGCGACTGCAACATCTTTCTCTGGTTGGACTTTTATGGGACATCCAGGGCTATTATATCGGGATGGATTTCAATATGCTTACGCATCTTTTTACGCAATTACTATTCCCTTTACAGGAGTTATTTTCTTAAAACGCCAATGGATGCTTGGTAAGCGATTTGGGTTTGTTACTCCTGGTGAAATGTTAGCGAATTATTTTAAATCAGATGCAGTTCGTATTTTAGTAGTATTAGTAGCATTAGTATTTTCTATACCATACTTAGGTGTACAATTACGGGCTTCAGGCTTCCTATTCAATGTATTAACTGACAATATGTTGGGTGTTAATGTCGGGATGTGGATGTTATCGGTAGTGGTAATTATCTACGTTGCTTCTGGTGGTTTGAGAGCAGTAGCTTATGTAGATACTTTGCAGGCTATATTGCTGGCTCTTGGTATTGTTGCGATTGGAGTAATTGCAGTTTACTATGTAGGAGGTTGGAGTAATTTAAACAATGGTATTGCAGCATTATCTCAGATGGATACTATCAGAACTCCCGATGGTTATAGCCATTATATTGCTATTCCTGGAGTAATTCAATTTGTTAGCAATGGACCAAGTGCTATAGGTGGAGCATGGACTGGTATTATGGTTCTAACCTACATGTTTGCCTTGATGGGGATTCAATCGGCTCCAGCCTTCTCCATGTGGGCTTTTGCTAATAATAATCCTAAGCCTTTTGCACCACAACAAGTTTGGGCTTCTTCATTTGTGATTGGGTTTATTTTATTTGTATTTACCGCTATGCAAGGTTTGGGAGCTCATTTTTTAGGAGCAGACCTTAAATTTTTAGCAGCATATCCCGATTTAGTTAATAATGTGATGGGAACTGGTTTAGGTGGGATAGATTTAATGGATTCTACTGGTAAACAGGGTATGCTAGTACCACAGTTGATTCATTTAATATCTGATTCTGCTCCTTGGTTAGTTGGTATATTATCAGTTTGTGCATTAGCTGCTATGCAATCTACCGGAGCTGCTTATATGTCGACTGCAGGTGGTATGTTAACCCGAGATATTTTAAAACGCTATATCATGCCACAAGCAACTCATGGCCAACAAAAATTCTTTGGTCGAGTAGGCGTAGTGTTTATAGTATTAGCTGCATTAGCCGTTGCTACCACTGCTAAAGATGCTCTGGTATTATTAGGTGGACTTGCAGTTGCGTATGGATTTCAAATGTGGCCAGCATTGATCGCAGTTTGTTGGTGGCCTTTTTTAACTCGGCAAGGAATAGTTGTTGGTTTAATTGCTGGGCTGATTGCTGTTACTATGACTGAATCAATTGGAGCTCAAGTATTTGCTTTAATTGGTATTGATCCATTATGGGGACGCTGGCCTTTGACTATTCACTCGGCTGGTTGGGGAATAATATTTAATTTAAGTTTGGCTATTATTATATCGGCTTTGACACAAAATAAAGAAGATTTGAAACATCGTTTGACTTTCCATACTTTTTTACGAGAACATGCTTCTCTACCTGATTCTAAGCGAGGTTTGATACCTATAGCATGGATTATTACTCTAATTTGGTTCTTCTTTGGAATTGGCCCTGGTGCGGTGATTGGCAACTGGATATTCGGTAATCCTAACGATGTTTCCACTTGGTTCTTTGGCATGCCTTCTATTTGGGCTTGGCAAATATTGTGGTGGGCTATTGGTGTATTTATGATGTGGTTTTTAGCTTATAAGATGGAACTATCCACAGTGCCAAATAAAGAAGTTATAGTTCTGCATGAAGATATTGGAGATGTACATTTAGACTTTAATAAACCTTAAATATTTATTGAGTTAAAATTATATCGGTTTGATAAATTGGTCAGATTTATTAATAACAATTCTTAATTATGAATACTAAATTGTATTCTTGAATTATTTTATAATTAAACAGTAGCAACCAATGAATAGCGTAAAGTAGCAAAAGCTTTGGCAGATAAAATTAGTGAACGTGATATTCTCAGAATAGCATTTGGTAATATCTCAAAAAGTGAGATAGATTTTTTAAATGAAATAAAAAGCAAAAAACTTCTGTAAAACTATCAGATGTTTTGATTGAAGATTGTGAGAAAAAACGATTCAACTATAGGGCAATCAGTTTTGATTGCCTATTTATAATTTATCAGCTAAAGTGGCTGCAATTACCCCAATATTTCCAGCACCCAAAGTAAGTAAAATATCTTGATCTTGTAGTATTGAAGCAATAGTCTTTGGTAAATTTGTTGGATCAGATATCAATTTTATGTCACCATTAATTGCTTTGCATAACTCCGTGCTACTTATTCCAGTAATTGGAGCTTCGCCAGCTGGATAAATATCTAATAATAATAGAATTTTAATTGAAGATAATACTTGGACAAATTCGGTAAATAAATCTTGAGTACGAGTGTAACGATGTGGTTGAAAAGCGACGATTAAACGTCTTTCTGGCCAGCCATTTTTAATTGCATTTAACACTGCTGCAATCTCTTCTGGATGATGACCATAATCATCGATATGTAAGATTTCTCCTTGAGGAATTTTTATATTTTGCATTTTAAACCGTCGATCAATACCACTAAATTCGCTTAATGCCTTACTAATCGTTAAGTCAGATACTCCTGCTTCACGAGCTATGGCAATAGCAGCCAAGGCATTATGCACATTGTATTTGCCAGGTAAATTCAAAGTTATATCTAACCAATGGTTTTGGCCTCGTAATACTTTAAAAATGGTTTTACCCTGTTGGTATTTAATATCAATTGCCCTAATATCAGCTTGTTCTGACAATCCATAAGTTATCATTGGTTTAGTTAAACGAGGTAATAGATTAGCTATCACAGGGTTATCAATACATAATACCGCTAAACCATAAAAAGGTAATTGGCTTAAAAAATCAATAAAAGTTTGTTGTAACTTATTAAAATCATTATTATAAGTTCTAATATGGTCTGCATCAATATTGGTTACAACTGCCATTACTGGTTTCAAATATAAAAAAGAAGCATCGCTTTCATCAGCTTCGGCAACTAAATATTCACCATAGCCTAAACCTGCATGAGTCCCCGCACTGCTTAATCTTCCTCCAATAACAAAGGTTGGATCTAAATTTCCTTCGGCTAAAATACTAGCAATTAAACTAGTTGTGGTAGTTTTACCATGAGTTCCAGCTACTGCGATACCTTGGCGAAAACGCATTAATTCACCTAGCATTTCAGCTCTTGGTACTACTGGAATTCTTTTAGCTCGGGCAGCTTTTACTTCTGGATTGTCTTCTTTTACAGCACTGGAAATTACCACGACATCACAACCATGTACATTTTCAGCCTCATGACCAATCTGAATTTTTATTCCTAAATCAGCCAGATGCTGGGTCATTTTACCACTGTGTAAATCTGAACCAGAAATTGCATAGCCGATACGGTGCATCACTTCAGCAATCCCACACATACCGACTCCACCAATACCAATAAAATGAATTCGGCGACCACGTTTTGGAAGTGTATTATATTCGTTAATTTTCATTATATTTAATAGATACTATTTAGATTCCCATTTGTACTCAATACTTCAGCAACTGTATAAAAAGACCCTGTTATTAAAATCCGATCTCCATTTTTGGCTATAGAAAGTACATTATTATAAGCTTTTGTTATAGATGAGTAAGTAGTTATATTATTGTTGCTGGCTAGTAGATTATCAGTCAAACGTTGAGTTTTAGCAGTATTGGGAGTATTCAAAGGTGCAATATGCCAATCAGTGCTACTATCTTGCATTATGTTAATAAAACTAGCAATATCTTTTTTTTCTAACATTCCTAATATGATATAGGTTTTACCTTCACTAGGATATTCTTGCAATGTTGTGCTTAAAACTTTTGCTCCTATAGGATTGTGAGCCACATCCAATATATGAGTTATCGCTCCTGATAAAATCTGAAATCTACCAGGGATATAGGCATTAGTTAATCCACTCGGAATAATTGGTAATTGCAAAAGCTTTAATACCATCAATACTCCAGCAGCATTTTGGAGTTGAAAGTCACCACGCAAATTAGGT
>DRQV01000065.1 GCA_011371325.1 Thioploca sp. | reverse complement strand
TCATGATGCCCCATTATATTCTGTTCTAACTCAACACAAAAACTAACTTTCTGTTTTAATAAATCTAACTGCTTATAACGTTGTAAAGTTAGATGATTCTTATAATGGGCTAAAGCCTGTTGTTTAGCTTTTCTAAATCTATCTTCTATTGCATCATTATCTTTAATATTTTTAGAGCTATCAGTTTTTTCTTGATATTCTTCTCTAATTAATTTCCATTTTTCTTGTAATTTTTTTAGTTGTTCTGGGATAGACAGTATATCTTCTTCTTCATAATTTACTAAAACCTCAACTTGTTCACATAAGGCAATCCTAGCTTCTAAATGGTTTTGTCGTTGTTTTTTTATAAGTTCTTGTTGTTGTTTACGATAATTGAATATTCTATCACAAGCACTCCGAAATACTTCCCAAAATTCATGTTCAACTCGGTTATTACCCGGAACAACGGTAGCATTTTTCCATTGTTCTTGTAATTTTTTAACTTCAATAATTGAGGCATTGATTTTTTCCTTCACAGAATTATCAACCTCTTTATCATTATTATCTTCCAGCAATTTAGTTAAAAAATCCGCAATGCTTTCAACCTTGTATAATAGTAATAAACGCTCACTGCAATTACGTTGTTGCTCGACTTTTAGATAGGATTTTACAATATCAATAGAAGTGGTAAAACGGTTTTGTACTATTTTTTTATCCTTACGATTTGTTACCCCAATTGCTCGCCAATCATTTTCAATATTATGACAAAATTTTCGCATCTCCTTCCAATTTATTGTTTCCAAATTTATATTACTAACAAATTTTTCTAATTTCTCACATAAATCCTGTCTTTTTACCAAGTTCTGTTGACGTTCATTAGCTTTATCATCAAAATAAGTCTTACAAGGCTCATAAACTGTTTGACAAACTTTATTAAATCTTTCCCACAGTTCTTGTGAATTACCTTGACCTCCAAGTTGTTTCCAATCTTTTTGAGCTTTACGAACCAAATTTGCTGTTATCTCTGGTTCTGGTAAATTTTCACATAATTGTTCCATTTTTAAACATAAATGTTCTCGATAATTCTGGTAGATAGTTTGACAAGCTTTATCAAATCTTTTCCACAATTCAGGTGAATAACCGGAAGAACCAAGTTGTTTCCATGTTGCTTGAGCCTTACTAGTTAAATGTATTAACTCATCAGGTTCAATATTTTTAATAGATAATGCCTCTACCTGTTGACATAAATTTTCTCTTTCTTGTTCACCACCCCAATTTTGCCAACTACGCAATTTGCTTATTTTGCTACTACATTCTCGAAAACGTTTTTCCAGTGATTTATTTGCAGATAATTTATTAATTTCATTAATTAATTGACGAACTTGTTTTTCAAGAGGAAGAGCCGTTTTTAATTCTCCAGTTTCTACTGCTATTTCAAGTTTTGCTAACAGTTTATTAAATTGGAGAACCTTTTCATTATATTGTTTTTTTTGCTGTTGTAATTTGGATTGTAATACTTCGATTAAATTAGAGAAACGTTGATTTAGTTCAGTAAAAACTGATAAAGAATCATCTTGCTGTGATATTTGATTCCATCTAGATTGTAAATCTTTGACTTGCTCTATTTTAATCACATTATTATTAGCAAGCCTATCTCCTTGATTGCAAATATTTTCTAATTGAGTAATAGTTTTATAATATTCCTGTAATTTTCTATGTCGTTTTTGGATAGATTGAGATAGCCTAGTAAAACGTTCTTGCCAACTTTTTTCTTCTACCGCAATATCCAATGGTTTGGCTTTTATCCACTGTTGCTTTAAATCTTCAAAACGTTGTTCAAAAGCAGTTGTATTTTTACCTGATTGATAATTTTTCAGTTCTATTAATAATGTTTCAGCTTTATTACATAATTCTTGTTTCACAGTGCGTAACGGTATTCTAGCTTTTTCACGTTTTTGCAAAGCCACTAAAGTATTCTGATGAGCATCAAGTATGGTTATTATTGCAGTTTTTAAGTCATTAAAACTAGTTTCAAATTCGGGTTCAACATAAGCTGCTATTAGTTGCCAACGTTCTTGCAAGCGTTGAAATTCATTTTGTTCTATCTTCAATGGATTTGAATCATTGATATTCTGAAATGATTGTTGATATTTTTCAGATTGTAAACGGTTTTTTAATGATTCTAGTTTGGAACAAATAGCTTTACTTTCAGCTAATATCTTCGCTGGACGTTCTAACTCTTCTACTACTGCATCCAATTTTTCTTTAGCAATTTTACTAACTTTTTTATCACGATTTCGAGCTGCCTTAATGACTCGTTCCAAAGTAGATTTCTGAGTTAATTTTGCTACAGCTGCTAATCTAACTTCAGCAGAAGTATCTTTAACGGCAATATCGCCTAATAAACCTTCTCTGGTTATCTTATCAATTACCGTTAAACGTAAATCAACTTCTGGTGCATTTTCTACTATATATGTAAGTATTTCAATATCATCAGTTTGTTTAATCCAATTAATTCTAGTTTTAAGAGTTGGACAGTCATTTTTTTGACGACAGCAAATCAGTCGTTTTAAACGTTGTTTAGCAAGCTCTTGGACTGAATTATCCATATCTTGTTTATATATATCATTTAAAACGTCTAGTTCAGTTATTTTGCGAATTGCAGTTTGCCGTACCGAAACTACTCCATCATTTTGTGCTATTTGATGTAAAATGCTTGGATCATCTAAATTTTCGATTTCTAATTGGCGAACTTCAGGATTTTTATGTTGCCATTTAGGTTTTAATAAATTTGAAAAAATCATTATATATTTTCTAAATAGGTATAAAAGGTTTTTTTAATTATTACTTTTAAAATTTTAGTTGTAAATCTTTTTACTAGTTTAGTATAAGATGCAATGAAAAATTGTACCCAAATTTATGAATTCATTACATCCTATATAAAATCCATTGTATATCTATTTGAACTCTTGTTGTAATTTGTTAGTATAAGCTGTCAATGCTGCTAATTCTTTTGATTCCCATGCTAATGCTTTACCTACCATTGGTTCTACTATACAAAATTGTATCATTTCATCTAGTTCAACTTGTTCTAAACCAAATTTTTCTTTTACCATTCCAACAGTATGTGGATATGATTTAGCGAAACTTTCACCAAAGGCTGCTTTGCCCTGTTGATGACAAGTCTGACAAGCCATGCCATTAGTACTTAAGGATGTATCAGCCCACATTTTTTTACCTTCTGCAAGTAATTCTGCCTTATTACCAGTCATTAATTTAGTTCCGGTAGGACGGATAATTATTTTAGAACTAGAACTACAAGGATTCTTGGCTGCACATGGATTGCAAGTATTATGTGTAGTACTACAAGGGTTTTTAGTTGCAAGTGGATTGCAAGTATTATGTGTAGCACTACAAGGGTTTTTAGTTGAACATGGATTGCAAGGATTATGTGTAGCACTACAAGGATTATGTGTAGCACTACAAGGATTTTTAGGAACAGTATCAGTGGTTGCTACACAAGCTACCATTCCTACTAACATTAAACCAGAAATGCCAAACATAGAAACTGTCAACCGTGTTAAATTAAACATAAAAATATCCTATATATAGAGTTAAAATTTATAAACAAAAACATTTAAATTGAATATAGCGTAAAATATAAAATACTTTACAAATTAAATAATAATTTAATTAGCTATCCAGATTAAATAACACTAACACAAAAAATATAATATTTGCAATAATTATTCACAAAATATGACAAGGGATCTAAATAGGTGGATTGATA
>DRQV01000064.1 GCA_011371325.1 Thioploca sp. | reverse complement strand
ATTTATAATCTAGGATGCTATTCATAAACTAATTCAACTCTACGATTAAGCTGCCATGATTCTTCTCCATGTCCAGATATTATTGGTCGTTCTTCACCATAGCTTAAGGTTTCCATTTGATTTTCCGAAACTCCATTATTTATTAATTCTTCTTTAGTAGCATTTGCTCGCAGTTCGCCCAAGGCCAAATTATATTCTGTTGAACCTCGTTCATCAGCGTGGCCTTCTAAACGAACCATTACATCTGGATTTTTAGTTAGATAATCTGCATGCTTATTGAGGATGATTTGGGCAGAAATTTTGATATTAGCCATGTCATAATCAAAATAAATAGTTTTTTCTTCAGGAGGAGCGGATACAGCGGTAGTATTAGGTTCTACGCCAAGAGTAATATCAGTAGGAATATTAGTAGGTTGAGTATCTTTTCCAAAAATTGGTGGTGGTGTTTTAGTGGTAGGTTTATCAACTTTTGGTTCAATTATTTCTGGTTTATTGGCACATCCAGTAAATGCTATTAGAAATAGTATTAAATACCATTTATTCATAAATAACTCCTGTTGTTAGTAGTCAATTTAACAATGACTGTACTATAGTATGGTATATAAAGTCAATATTGGGATAATTTAACAATTATATAACATAAGAATATTCGGCTATTTCTGAGATAATATCTTTATTTAAAGCTAATTTTTTAGCCTTCAATATTGCCATTATTTTGTGGATTTCCATTTCACGCAATAATATATAAGCAAATACTTTAGCCAAGGTAAAACTATGTAATTTAAGAGTTATATCCGCTACTTTGCGTAATTCTTGAATAAGTTTTTGATCAGCTGCAAAAGTATTTTCAACTCCAGCTAATAGTCTATAAAAAGGTTCTGGTAAATTTTCTATAACTTCAACCAATGAATCTAATTCAACCAATTTTTGTAGTAAGGTACTATTAAGTCGAAAAGAAGCTGGAATTAATAAATAATAAGTTTCTGCAGCTGATAAGTTATAAGCAAATCTATAGCGTAATAACCATAATAAATTAAATCTATCTATAAAAATATTAATCAATGGTAATATATGTTTACGTTGAACAGTGTCTAATGCCATAACATGTTGTATAAATCCTAACATATAGTATCGGTCAATCGTGGCATCTAAAGAATATAATTGATGTTCTTTTTCTAATACTCGGCGAGCTTGTCTGGCAATATTGCTATAAGAACTATGTTCCAACTGTCGTAGCAATTCGCCTATATTTTCTGAACGTAATAATTGTTTGACTGGTAATGATGTTAACGAGCCTAAATCTAACAATTTTCGAGAGATGGCATTAGCATCTAAACCAGTAATTTTGCCATGCAAGATAGTTTTTAAGTTAGCTATATCATATTTTCTAAACCAATATAATAATAAATTCCTAGCTGTCATTGATAAAGGCCGTAATAATACTTGAAAATCTGCTAAAGTTTTTATTAACCAAGTTTGTTCTATTAAAGTAATACTAAGTTTCTCATCATTTAATAATTTGTTCAGTTCATCGTCCAACATAGGTAACGAATCTTGTTCTAAAAATTTGGATAATTCAATTTCAGATAACAAATTACTAGCTAAGATAGAAACTCTAGCATTGAGATAAGCATAATTATCCATTATTTTTTGCCTGCATGATTATCTGTACTGCTGCTTCCAAAGCTTTTTGTTGATTATCAATTGCCAGCTCACGCAAATTAGTTTTACGTTCTTCATAACGTTTGTTGAGTTCGGCAATACTTTGGACAGCACGTTGTTCTGCTTTTTGCATAAATTCAGCATATATATCTGGAATTTTGCTTTTAAATTGTTGTTCTGCCTGATGAGTTTCGATTAAAGCTTGTTGAATAATTCGTTCTTTTTCTGCCTTAGACTCGGCAACTAATTGCTCTGCTTCAGTTTCAACAATAAGTAATCGTTTTAATGTATCTTCCATGGATATATCCTGTTAAATGTATAGCATTTTTTGCTAGAATTACTATTATAATGGGTATGATTACCGTTTTCCAATTTATGGAAATCCATTGGTTCCTATTTCAACCAAGCCGGTTGCCATAAACTATAAGCCGTCTTGTCCAGAAGCGTTAATTGCCGAAGAACTCCCGGTATTTTAACTTTGCATCAAGTTGATTGATATAAAAGGTTTTTCAAGTTACATGACTGTTTGATCCAATGTTCAGACTGACAAACCATTTATTTGCTACATAAAGTTTTATCTGATCATTACCAATATAAAAATTATTATGTTTGTATGATATCCCTTTTGCCCAATCGCTTAGTTTCATATTGGGATATTATACAAGTTACAAGATAAGTTTGGTTAGTTTTTCTATCATAATAGCATAACCCAACATTCAATAATATTAAGTTACGCTATCTTACTCCTACTCAGAATCCACCTCTAACCTAGCTGGTTTTCCACTGCCAAATACTTCCGGTTCATACATCTCTTCAGCATGAGTTGCCATTACTCCAAATTTCCCTGGGGCAATTGCTTGTGCTACGTAAGATAAATGATAGTTGCCAGCTTGTAAATAATCAGAGTAGAATACAGCCGCATGATGGCGTAATTCTTTATGATAGAAACTCCACCAAGATTCGCCGTATTTCAACCAGTTATCGTCAGTAAACCAAACAGATTCCTTAGCATATTGACCTGTTTCAGCTTTATCTGCGTCAATTTTAGAAGTAGTGGCTAAATCCCGATTAACTGGTTCTAAACCACCGGGAATTGGGTCATTGACTACCACAAAATAACGTGGAGCTGGTAGGGATACATATAAATCTATCCGTACTAATTCCCCAGTCGATAGCTTCATTGGGCTTTGTAATAAAATCCATTTACCATCCCGTTCTACATGGTATTCCCTCTGAACTTCAATCCCAGAATTAACCGCAGTAGCTTTCTGTTCAGTCTCGGCATAGGTCATTTCCACTTTATAATAAACTCGACCTTGACCTTCCCGTTTTAGCTTAACAACAGCTTTCTGTCCCGGATTATCTTTATTCATATCATGAACAAAAGTTAATGGAGAGCTTTTCACACTGTTAAAACCACCTTTATCTTTACCATTATCCCGTTTAATCAGAGTATCATCCAACCAAGTTTGCACTGTGAACATCGGTTGGTCTTTCTCATACATGTTGGCGTATTCAATCAAGGCATTCATGCAGTACATATTTTCCTGCGTATTACCCCAATAACCTTTCCGATCCTGCATTTTGGTAATATTACGCACCAACTTAAAAGGAATCTGTCCGACATTGCTATTCTGTCCCATAGTTTGGTCATAACCGCTCAGACTGCTGAGTATGGTACATTGAGTTCGTAATGAAGAAGACAAAATATGCTTATAACTGCTGTCCAATTCTTCGGAAAAAGAGATATTACCCGAAGTTTGATTAGCATGAGCTAGAATTTTATCAGCCACATCATTACGGATTCGTTGAGTTCCCGGTACTTGTAAAGCTGCGGATAGAAACATAGATTTACCAAATAAATCCATCCGTTCCACATGACTGTGATAGCGATTGATGTCATTACGAGTAATTTTACCATGTTTTGCTAACGCTGCTAAAGCTACTGCTCGTACTGTGGCAGCCATACCCTTGGAATAATAATCTGGCAAGGTATTTTTGCGTAATAATTTTAACAGATAGCTATGCAACTGCTTTTCTACCAATTCCGGAATATCGTATTCAGCATCTCGTAACCAATTGAAAGCTAACGCAGTATATGCACTTAAATAAGGACTAACTCTTTCATCTTTAGCAATAAAATAGGCCATGCCACCATTAGGAGCTTGATATTCTTTAGCTAAATTAATAGTTTTACCGGGTAAAGTATAGCTATCTTTCCAAATCAAATCATCAGCAATATAATCCTGTAAGTTGTTGTAATGGGAGGCCATAGTACCTTTAGTTAACTTCTGTTCCCAACAGTAATACGGATAATCTCGCATATATTTAAAAACACCATCAACTCCACCGATAACTGTAGGAGAAGCTATCACTTTTAAACCACCAACATTTGGAAAAATATCTTCTGGAAACTTAATATTTTCGGTTACTTCATCTGCAATAGTAGTTCCATAACTAGCTACTGTCACCGAAGCTTGCCGAGGCCAAATTTTTAAACTTTTCTGTAAGCTATCACGGTCTTCACCATTGGAAGCAGTTGCCTTAAATTGAATCATACCAGCCGTAGTAGCTTGTAATGGTAACCATTGCACATAGCGTTTATATGGTTCAGCTTTAATTGTATAATTCTTACTGACAGATTTCTTGCCAAAACCAATTATATTTTTCATGCTTTGTATCCAACTAGTGTTAGCATTTGGACTAATCACTGAACCAGTCACCGTCACCTGTAAATCACGAGCTGTTTCTGTCCGATTCATTACGCTAAAACCAGCTTGGAACACATCACCCGTTAATAGTTGATTAGGTAATACCGGACGAATCTCAATTGGTTGATTAACCTTGAAATTATAATCTCCCAAACCCATTAAATCTTCTGGAGTGACAGCCATCGCTAAAACTCGCCAACCAGTTAAATTATCAGGTAAGTCAAACTTAATTTGAGCTTTACCATCGCTATCTGTTTTGAGGGAAGGATTCCAATAACTGACAAACTTAAATACCGATCGCATACTCAAACTGCTACCACCATCACCACCAGCATTAGCACCTTTCTTCTCAAATTTTTGCCGTCCAACTAGACGCATTAGCAAGCTAAAATTAGCTAAATCTAAATTATCTAAAGTATAGAAACCTTTATATGGATTGAAATAATCCTTGCCACCAGTCAATAAATCAAATACCGATTCATCTAATACTGTGACAGCTAATTCAATTGGCTCTTTATATGTTTTTGGATACCGAGGTTGAGCTTGAAATTCAACAGTCACCGTTTCACCAGGTTTATATACCGATTTATCGGTTTTAACGTTGATTAATATCTCTTTATATGGGTCTTTAACTACTGTTTTAACATAACCCATGCGAAAAGATGGCTTGCCTAAATCGACCTGATTTTTATCAATCGGTTTGTCTACCCGAGGCGACATTACCGTCACTGACACAAAGAAACCAGGTATATAATCTGGTTCAACTGGCACTTCGATAATTTCCATATTGGATTTTAAAGTAGTCACCCAACTTTTAATCGAACCAAATCGTTCCACTGTAACTAAAGCCTTCGCACCTTGGTACGGATTTTTAACTAAATAACGAGCAGTATCACCAACTTTATAGCTTTCCTGCTCTGGCACAATTTCTAAACCATGTCCGGGAGTTGTTTCCCACATCACATAATCACTGCCAATTGCCCATTGCTGTAGTTCAGTTTGATGTTCTCTACCTTTGCTGTCCTTGATGCTAGCTGTTATTTTATAAGAACCTGATTTAACTGGAGTGAAAGTACAAGGAATTGCTTCCTTAGTTGATTTAAGATTACAAGAAGAAGCTGTTTTAACCCAAGTATGCTCATAGCGTTTATTGTAGGCATTACCTGCTGTTTTAACATTGACAGCTTTGGTTTCCAAATACTCTACTTTAACCTTGATAGCACTACCTGCTACTGGTTTACCAAACTCATCTACCACTAATAACATAACTTTACCTTCTTTTTTAGCAGTCAATAACCAGCTGGTTTCTTTCAGACCCACAAACCGATCTCGCCCCACATAACGAGCTGTCACATTACTAGCAACATCTTTACCTCGATCATCTCGCACCGCACTTTCCACCATTAATTGGCCATATAAAATTTTGGAATCAGTTGGTAAGGTAAAAATGGTTTGCAATAATCCTTTATTATCTAATCTTTCTTTTTCAGTGCTGAAAATTGCTTCACTATCACTATCTTCAGTATAAACATCGAACCAAAATCCTTTAGCTTGTGGATGGCTAGGACGTAAATCTTGCTGTTTCAATATAGCTCTCACTTTAGTTTGAGCATCACCATATGGCCCACCAGCATGTAACATAGCAACTGTATTAGTGGTAACTTTTTCTCCAACATGGAACAGTTTGCCATTCAAAGTCGTATGCACTTTAAACGGTGATGGAGTAAAATCGCTAACCAAAACTCGCATTGGAGTCCATGTGGTATCTTTTTTAAATTTAGCTGTTAATTTAAAATCATACCAACCAACAGCCCCAGTTTTAGCTATGGTAAACTTACCATCGTAAGCTCCAAATTCGGACAGCTTAAAATTCTTATCTTCATGGATAACTTTACCCATTGGATCAGTAACTTTTAATGTGTAACCTTTGCGTGGAGCAGCAATAAATTTTTTATTACTTTGATCCCGCACAAACAGCTTATACTGTACTGTATCTCCAACTTTATAAATGCCTTGAGCAGTAGTCCCCCAAGTATGAATATGGCCATATTTGGCTTTCATATCAGGATATAAATCATAGTCATCGGTATAATCATACAATTGCACTCTAAAATTAGAATCTAATGGCAATAATGCTTGATTTTTGCCTTTCTGACAGCGAATGAAAAAACGATCTTTACTTTGATAATCCCAATAGACATAAGCATGTTTTAATTTTGGATCTAAAGATTTAGTGCCGGGTAACCTAGCTATTCCATCAGCATCGGTAATCGCAACTGCTAGTTCACTTGGTAACTTTTTATCTGGAGCATAAGTATCTTTATATACCGATACATCAACTCCCTCCACAGGCAAACCAGTTGTAAAATCAGTCACCCAAACTAGAGTATTGTGATGACCTAGTTTAGCGTGAACATAGTAAGGAGTTGTTTGACCAAAAAACCAATTACTTCTCTTTGCATATTTATTATTTATATCAGGTTGAGTTTTAAAATAACCCTGCACTACTCCAGACTCGGATGGAATCAAATTCCTAATTCCAAGTGGCATTTTTACCGCAATATCTTTCAATGGTGAAGGTTGTATTTCAATCTTTTTATTTTTACTCCAACCATTTGCTGTTAAAGTATTATAGAAAATTGAAATATCATCTAAATTAGTGACATAGATAGGTAGTTCACTATCAATTTCCTGCTCCAATACGGAAAAATTATGTTCAAAATTATGGTTTGGAGCTCTATGATCAGTAGCAAATTTAACTGCAATTGTATTAGTTAAAGAGCGACCAAATTCATCTTTCAATTTAGTTGGACTAGAAATAATAATATTATAGTCAGTGAAGGCTTTGAAAGCTCTTGGTAAACTTACCCAATATACTTGTCCCTTATAATGCGATTCATCTAAACGAGTGTAGTTACTTCTACCTTGCCAAGGATCATATTTTTTGTTACCAATCTTAGGAGTAATTTGTAAAT
>DRQV01000063.1 GCA_011371325.1 Thioploca sp. | reverse complement strand
GATCATGATCACGATGTAATCTTAAAACTAATTCATCTTCTGATATAGTTTGAACTTTATCTTGTAAAAAATCTGGAATTTTATTAACAATATGAGCAGTTAAAGTTAAACGTAATAAACGATATGGATAACGTGCCAATAAGGCTGTTTTATTATCAAGAGCGACTAATTTACCATTATTTAAAATAGCAATTTGTTCACAAAGATTTTCTGCTTCTCTAAGATAATGAGTAGTTAATACTATCGTATGGCCATTTTGATGCAAACGATTGGTAAACTTCCATAAAACTTCTCGTAATTCAACATCAACTCCTGCAGTTGGTTCATCTAATATTACTACTGATGGTTTATGAACTAAAGCTTGGGCAATTAACAAACGTCGTTTCATACCACCTGATAATTTATGTAGATTAGTATTAGTTTTATCAGTAAGTTGTAAAATTTCTAATAGTTCATCTAACCATTCCTGATTATTTTTACAACCAAAATACCCAGATTGTAATTTTAAAGTTTCAATAACAGAGAAAAAAGGATCAATGACCAATTCTTGTGGAACAACTCCTAAAGAATATCGAGCTTGTCGCCATTGTCGTTTTACATCATGACCCAATATGCTTACTGAACCTTTTGTAGAATTAACTAGACCTGCCATAATATTGATTAATGTGGATTTTCCAGCACCATTAGGCCCTAACAAACCAAAAAAACAACCTTTGGGTATTTCAAAATCAATATTATTCAGGACAGTCAAATTGCCATAATCTTTGTATAAATGAGAAATACTCACAGCTGTTGGCATTAAACACCTTCATTCATCAATAAATTCCTCACTCCACCAACATTAGAAAGACTAAGTATGCGTTTAGGAATATTACAGAAAGTTATTGAAGTATTTATTCTAAGTAGTTCTATTAATAATGCTAAACCAGCACTGTCTGTATTCTTAACTTCACTAAGGTCTATTGTCAGCCCGTTTGAATCAAGAGTGGAAATTTTATTAGTTAGTTCAGTCAATAAATCCCCAGCTGTAGCAAAACTTAATTCTCCAACTAATCGCCAATAATTATTACTGTCTATAATAATTTGACTCACAAAATTACCCTTTGTTCTTACTTCTAATTTTTTCGATTAGACCGTCCATGCCAATTCTTTTAACATCATTGCCAAATTCATCTCGATAATTGGTAACTAAACTAACCCCTTCAACTATTACATTATAAACTTTCCAAGCACCTTTTTTGTTATACATAGCATAGTCGACTTTAATTGAAGTTGAGGCATTTTTAACATTTGTAGATACCTGACATCTGTTTTTTCTAGTTGGTTTAGAGGAATATTCGATATCTTCTTTATTAACTTTTTTAGCAACTTGAATTAAAGCTGTTGAATATGTACGAACTAACAAATGTCTAAATTCTGTAGCAAATTTCGATTTTTGTTCTTTGGAAGCAGAACGCCAAATTTTTCCTAATACTAATGCCGACATTTTATTAAAATCAAAATTAGGTAATACTACTTTATCTACTAAAGCATGTATATTACCAGAATTGGTTTGTAATGCTTCTAAAACTTCAACTGTCGATTTCTTAATCAAATCTTCTGCATCAGCAATATTACTAGCCAATACATTAACCATTAAACCCATAAACATGCTAAAAAGAACTGTTTTAAACAATAAACGTTTCATTATAATTTTTCCTTTTAAATTTATTTAACTGCATTTTTAGATGCCATATTATATAAAAATTTACCAATTAATTTTTCTACAATAACAGCAGATTGTGTAAGTCCAGGATCTATTTTATCACCATTTACAAGAAATTCATCACCACCAACAGTATCCAAACCAATATATTGTTCTCCTAAAAGACCTGCTGTCAAAATACTAGCAGATACATCTATTGGAATTTTATTATATTTAGATTCAATATTCATGGTGACAATGGCTTGATAATATTCATTATCAAAACTAATATCAGTCACTCTACCGATTAGCACACCAGACATTTTTACTGGGGATTTAACTTTTAAACCACCAATATTTTCAAACTGGGCGGTTATGGTATAACCTTGTTTAGCAAACAAATTACCTAAATGACTAACTTTTATAGATAGCATAAGTAAAGCAGCAATGCCCAATGCCACAAAAATACCAACCCATATTTCCATATTCCTTGTTGATTGCATGATAGCCCTCTAAAATAGTATTAGACAATGATTTTATCATTATAGCATAAAAGTATTATCAACGGCAATTTGGTTTATTAACTGCTTGTTTATATAGTTGTTGGGCTTGACCCATGGCTTGATTTAACTTGCTAATACGAGTTTCATGCGATGGATGAGTAGATGCGAATTCTGGTGGTTGAGACTCATTATCAGCACTCATATTTTGCCATAATTTCACACTTTCTTGAGGTTTAAATCCAGCTTTTGCCATAAAATATAGTCCCATTTCATCTGCCTCACTTTCATGAGTACGACTATAAGGTAATATAATTCCATATTTAGCCCCTATACCTAATAAACCAACCAATTGCTGTCCCATTGGGGATTGGACATTACTTAACGATTGAATCAATGCTAATCCTTGCGACAACATAAATTCTTGTGAAACCCGTTCATTACTATGATTAGCCAATACATGAGCGATTTCATGACCAATAACAGCTGCTAATTGATGTTGGTTTTCAGCAATTTTTAGTAAACCAGTATGAACTCCTATTTTGCCTCCTGGTAATGCGAAAGCGTTAGCGGTATCATCTCGAAATACCACTACTTCCCATTCAGTTTCTTTATCACTTACTTGAATCAGTGCGTTAGCAATACAAGTAACATAGTTATTTATTTTAGAATTTGTTTCTATTGGAGTTTCTTGTTTTATTTTACTAAATGCTTCAATCCCCATAGTAGTCATTTGATCGGCTGGCATAAAATTTAATTGATTTCTACCCAAAGGCGAAGTAACACAACTAACTAATATAAAAGTGACTAAACCAACAATAATTTTTTTTAACATAATTGGTATATTTAATGGTTCGAACAGTAAATAAAATTTCATAATACGTTCTCAATATTGTTAATTTCCAAAATTGGTTTTCATAAATACATTAAAAACTATTTTAGCTTAAATAATCTAATATAAAAACAATCATCTTCTCCAAAATGCCGGAGTTAATAATACTAATAAGGTAAAAATTTCTAGTCGAGCTAATAACATGGTAAAACTCAAAATCCATAACCCAGCATCACCTATATTACCATAGTGTATGGTGACATCTCCCAAACCAGGGCCATTCATATTTAAAGTTGCTGCAATGCCAGAAAATGCGGTTAAGTAACTTACTCCAGTTGCCATAAATAGCAGGGATAAAAATATATAGCTAGATATATATAAAAAGGTAAATCCCCACATTGCTTGAGATACATTATCAGGTACTTTTTTGTTACCAATTTTTACTACAATAACAGCATTAGGGTGAATCAAACGCATAATTTCTCGAGCAGCTTGTTTATATAGTAAAATAAATCGAATTACTCTGAAACCACCAGCTGTAGAACCAACGCAACCACCAATGAAACCGCTACCTAAAATCAATATCGGCAAAAATAATGGCCAAATACTGAAATCATCAATAGCATAACCTGTACTGCTAACAATAGAAATAACCTCAAAGCTACCATAACGTAATGCTGAAAAAAAATTTTGATATTTAACATCTTCACTATGTAACATTAGCATAATAACAGTAATTAAAATTAAAACTAATATTATATAAATGAAAACTCTACCTTGAGTATCTCGCCAGTAATAGCGTAAATCTCGTTTATTCCAAGCAACGAAATGCACGGTAAAATTTAAGCAACCTAAAATAATAAAGAACAT
>DRQV01000062.1 GCA_011371325.1 Thioploca sp. | reverse complement strand
TTCAACATTCCAAAGTCTAATAGTCCGATCTAAACTACCAGAGGCAAGAATTTTACCATCTGGAGTAAATGCTACTGTATTCAACCAACTGCGATGTCCACGTAAAGTCCGAATTTTTTTACCAGTACTTACATTCCATAAAATTATAGTTTTATCCCAACTAGCAGATGCTAAAATATCACCTAATGGATTAAATACAATAAATGGAACATTACGTTTATGTCCTTTTAAAGTCCGAATTTTTTTACCAGTACTTACATTCCATAAATGAATATCTTTATCCCAACTAGATGAGGCCAGTATTTTTCCATTAGGACTAAAAGCAATTGAAGTTACAGAATTTTCATGAGCTTGAAACATTAACAATTGCTCACGTTTTTCTATATTCCACAATTTTATAATTTTATCTTCGCCACCAGATGCTAATATTTTTCCATCAGGACTAAAAGCAATTGCTGTAACCCAAAAGTTATGAGCTTTTATAGAATAAAGTTCTTTTCCTTGTTCAACATTCCATAATTTAATAGTTTCATCTTCACTACCAGAGGCAAGAAATTTACCATCAGGACTAAAAGCAATTGAAGTAACATTGCGTTTATGTCCTTTTAGAGTATGTAAAATTTTAGTTGGTAAATTTTCATTTAAATCGGAGAATATTGCTTCATTAGCTGAAACAATTCCACTAAAATACCAACATAGAAGTAGAGAAATAGCAAAATTAGCTTGTTTCATATTTAAGATTCCTCATAAATAGTATCAATTTGGAAACTATATATTTTTAGAGTAAATCCACAAATCCCTAAAACTATTTCCTTGTACTACCTATAATTTCGTGTATTTATAATTCAATATTTAGTAATATTCCAAAATATCTGTGATTTAAGAAAATTTATTAAAAAGTTGTCTCATAAAACCTATCTTTAAAGTTACAAGTTGACATATCCTTAGCTATAGCAGTATCAGTTCCCCATTTATCTACTTTAATTGAAAGTCTACCACTTATTATCATATTCGATGCAAAAATCTGGTCATTATTACTTTTTGCTAATGGCTGAGATATGCCAGTTAATAAATATTGATTTATATAAGCATTACCCTCAATAATAATTCCATCTACAGCAACTATTTCTCCAGTATTTACTGTTATAATATCTCCAACAACCAATTCATTAATTGATGATTCAAGCTCAACTCCATCTTTTTTTAACCAGATGGTAGTAGGTAGTTGACCAAATGTTTTAAAAAAACTTCTCCTTAAATCCTTACCTAATATTTTAAATTCTGATACAAAGGTTTTGCTTAACCAAGATAACCAATTAAGTAAGGCTGTAGAAAAATGATATCCTGATGATAATAACCAAGGAAAAGCTATTGATTCAACGACAGACCAATTAAGCTCGTGTTTTTTAATAATAGAATCGTAACTATCCTGCCAAATCGCTATCGTGGTATAAATGATTCCAACTGTACTAGCAAATAGTAAAAATGGTAAGTAAAAAACACTACCGATTGCTGCTAAAAACAATGATAATGATGAAATAGTTAAATTATTTTTAGTAGTTTTGATTTCATTAGCAAAAGTTTCAGAACGAAATTTTTCAATAGAGGATTTATTAAAATCAGTTTTAAAATCTTTATATAATTTTAAACCAGCATAAGCAAATATACCAGTAGCAGTGAATAATAGAAACGGCATAGTTTAACTCCACAATTTTATATTGTAATTTTTCTAAGAGTAACATTTTTTATTTTAAAGTTCAAACAAATATAAGTTTACATTTTATCAACTATTAATAATTATATAATTGAGATTATAATAAATAGTTTTTCTTCAATTCTATATCTTTGACAAGGTTTATGATATTATAATATCTCTTACCCCAATATAATTTACAGATTAGCTTAAGTTATTGTTTTTATATTTATAAATTCAAGTAACTTTGTAAAAAGATTGAAACAAAATCAATTATGGTTAAACTACACCATATCAGTTTATAAAATTAAGAATTATGAGGTTTTAGTAGAGCATGAGTTCAGAAAATGTTATGAATGCTAGTTCAGGCAAAATTGTACAAATTATTGGTGCGGTGGTTGATGTTGAATTTCCTCGCAATAAAATCCCCAAAATTTATGATGCTTTAAAAATAGAAAAACATGATTTAACCTTGGAAGTGCAACAGCAATTAGGCGATGGAATAGTTCGTACTATTGCTATGGGTAGTACTGACGGTATGGCTCGTGATTTGGCAGTAGAAAATACTGGTAAACCTATTGCGATGCCAGTAGGACAGAAAACCTTGGGTCGGATCATGGATGTATTGGGTAGACCAGTTGATGAAAAAGGTCCAATTGATGCGGAAGAAACTTGGGCTATTCATCGTAAAGCCCCATCTTTTGAAGAACTTTCTACCAGTAACGATCTATTAGAAACTGGAATTAAAGTAATTGATTTAATTTGCCCATTTGCTAAGGGTGGTAAAGTTGGACTATTCGGTGGTGCTGGAGTAGGTAAAACAGTTAATATGATGGAGTTAATCCGTAATATTGCTACTGAACATAGTGGTTTCTCAGTATTTGCTGGAGTTGGGGAACGTACTCGTGAAGGTAATGACTTTTACCATGAAATGAAAGATAGTGATGTATTAGATAAAGTATCATTGGTATATGGTCAAATGAATGAACCACCCGGCAATCGTTTACGAGTAGCATTGTCCGGTTTAACCATGGCTGAATATTTCCGAGATGAAGGACGAGATGTTTTATTGTTTATAGATAATATCTATCGTTATACTCTAGCTGGAACAGAAGTTTCTGCACTCTTAGGTCGGATGCCTTCTGCGGTGGGTTATCAACCAACTTTGGCTGAAGAAATGGGAGTTTTACAAGAACGAATTACTTCTACAAAAACTGGTTCTATTACTTCAATTCAAGCTGTATATGTACCAGCAGATGATTTAACCGATCCATCCCCAGCTACCACATTTGCTCATTTGGATGCTACTGTAGTTTTATCCCGTCAAGTAGCAGAGTTAGGTATTTATCCAGCAGTAGACCCATTAGATTCTACTAGTCGTCAGCTTGATCCTTTAGTAGTTGGGCAGGAACATTATGAAGTTGCTCGGGCAGTACAAGGAACTTTACAACGTTATAAGGAATTGAAAGATATTATTGCTATTTTGGGTATGGAAGAGTTATCTGAAGAAGATAAGTTAACTGTATCTCGAGCTCGTAAAATTCAAAAATTCT
>DRQV01000061.1 GCA_011371325.1 Thioploca sp. | reverse complement strand
CAATAGTAGGAGCATTCCTATCTATTTTTTGTCTCGCTGTATAGTAAATATTTTTAATACGTTTATTAGCAGTTTTTGAATTTTCAGATTTTGCTAAGTCTGCTGTTGATCTGATTTTTTGAACAACAGTCTCATTTTTCCAATAAAGTGTAAATGGATTATCTTGATTTACGAGTTCTGGTAGATTGTCTCCAATATCAATCCTATACGATTTAGAAGAAGGTATAGCTTGATTGATATTTTCGTTATTTGGCCCATTAACAACCGGTTTAGTAACCAAAGTATTACAACCAAATAAACTACCAAGTATTAATAAATAAAATATTCTAAAAGGTTTCATAATAGTGCGTCCTAAAATTGAATTTAAAAAAATTGACAAAGTTATAATTAATCGTAGTAATTGATATTAAAGATATTTTTTTTATAAAATTATCTTCATTTAACTTAAATTACTACAAAAGACGTGCCAATTGTTGACCCATTAAAATATTTTTTCCCTTGCATTGTTCTGATAACCATTCTATCCTTTTAGAACCTAATAACATAATTACTGTCGACCCCATATTAAAACGTCCAAGTTCATCCCCAAGCTGTAAATGCTTGGCTTCTTTATAATGCCAATGTTTGATTTGGGGTAAATGATTAATTTCCCCTGTCCATTCTGTTTCTATACTACCTACAAAAATAGCTCCTACCAAAATCAAAGCCATTGGTCCAAATTCAGTTTCAAATATACAAATTAAGCGTTCATTACGAGCAAATAAATTAGGAACAACTCTGGTTGTTCGTTGATTTACGCTGAATAAACGTCCTGGTACATATATCATATCCGTTAACTTGCTAGTAATTGGAACATGAATACGATGATAATCTTTAGGTGATAAATATAAAGTGCAAAATAATCCTTGTTGAAATAAATCACTAAATTCTGCATTGCCAGCTAATAAATCTGTCAATTTAAAAGAATGGCCTTTGGCCTGTAACAAAGTTCCAGTTTTAATCGCTCCAATTTGACTAATTTTAGCATCGACCGGACTAATAACATCAGTTGCTAATGGTCGAGATGCTGGTTTTAATGCTCGAGTGAAAAACTGGTTAAAACTAGCATAATTATTAACTTCTTGCAAATCAGCGATACTCATATCGATATTATAATATTTAACAAAGCTTTTAATCAGCCAATGAGTAACACTTCCTAATTTTAAACGAGTAAATTTTAACACTAATCCAGACAAAAAATGTTGTGGAATAATATATTGAACGGAAGTAAAAAGTTTATCTATAAATGAGTTTTGCATAGTTAATTTTTCATAGCCTGATTATAGGTATGAGCAGCCTGAATAAAGCTAGAGAATAATGGATGTCCATCCCTTGGAGTTGAAGTGAATTCAGGGTGGAATTGACAACCAATAAACCATGGATGATGGCCATTTTCAATTACTTCTACTAAATTACCATCTGCCGACATTCCCGCAAAAATGAGTCCTGCTTGACGTAACATACTAATATAATTGTTATTAAATTCATAACGATGTCTGTGTCGTTCTCGAATAATATCTTTACCGTATAATTCATGAGTTTTACTACCATTCATCAGATGACAAATTTGACCACCTAATCGCATAGTTCCACCTTTATGAGTATTAGAATTACGTTGTTCTATATTGCCATCTTCATTCATCCATTCAGTAATCAAAGCGATAACTGGATTTGGAGTACCAGGAGCAAATTCAGTACTATGAGCTTTTTCCAAGCCAATTGATCTAGCAAATTCTATTACAGCCACTTGCATTCCTAAACAGATACCCAAGTATGGTATATTATTTTCTCTAGCAAATCTAGCAGCAGTAATTTTACCTTCAATTCCACGTTTCCCGAATCCGCCTGGAATCAAAATAGCATCAACTTTTTGTAAACAATCAGTACCTTGCTTTTCAATTTCTTCAGAATCTGTATAAACGATATTAACTTTAATTTGGGTATGAATACCAGCATGAACTAAGGCTTCAGTTAAGGATTTATAGGCATCAGTCAAATTAACATATTTACCTACCATGGCTATATTAATTTGGCCATTTTTAGGGTTATCCATTGCTGTTAACATATATTTCCATTCGGATAAATCAGCAGTTGCAGTATTTAAATTAAGTTTATCACAAACTATTTTATCTAAACCTTGTTGATGCAATAATAATGGAACTCGATAAATAGAATCGGCATCTAGGACTGAAATTACCGCTTGTTCTTCAACATTAGTAAATAAAGAGATTTTTTTGCGTTCTCCATCTGGTAATGGATGGCTGGAACGACAAAGTAAAATATCAGGTTGAATACCTATGGAACGTAATTCTTTAACAGAATGCTGGGTTGGCTTAGTTTTTAATTCTTTAGCGGAAGGAATATAAGGAACTAAAGTTAAATGAATAAATAAAGCTCGTTCACGTCCTAAATAACAACCCAATTGACGAATTGCTTCTAAAAAAGGTAAGGATTCGATATCTCCCACTGTGCCGCCAATTTCAACCATTGCCACATCAGCATCACCTGCTCCTTCAACTAAACAACGTTTAATTTCATCAGTAATATGAGGAATTACCTGAACTGTAGCTCCCAAATAATCTCCACGTCTTTCTTTAGAAATTACATTTTCATAAATTCGACCGGTAGTAAAATTATTATGTTGTCCCATTGTAGTGCGTACAAAACGCTCATAATGACCTAAATCTAAATCAGTTTCGGCACCATCATCAGTGACAAAAACTTCACCATGCTGAAATGGACTCATAGTACCAGGGTCAACATTTATATAAGGATCTAATTTTAATAGAGTAATTTTTAATTTACGGGCTTCTAATACGGCAGCTAAGGAGGCAGAAGATATACCTTTACCCAATGAGGAAACTACTCCTCCAGTTACAAATATAAATTTTGTCATTTGATTGTTACAACAGAATACGGTTTAGTTAATCAAGATATACAAACGGGAAATTTATCTTTTTAAAATATTACGTTTAAAATAAATACTAAAAGTTGACTGTTGAGATTGCTCTAAAGCTTTTTGAAGCAGTTTTTTACCCTTTTTAGCAGATTTTAATGTAATTTGATAAAATTTAGTATAAAACGCATCTGGTTCTACTTGTATATTCAATGCAAAGGATACAGTTTTAGGATGATATTTAGCATTATAGTTAAATATTATTTGTTCATCTGGAGCTAACCTGGTATCAGCAAGTTCTTTAGTCAAATTCATAGTTACTTTACGACCTATTATCATTTGTTGTTTAGTCGATGATAAAACTTGCCCATTTTTATCTTCTTGATAACCTTCTATTATTACTCTTGGGGTAACATAAGTTGGAAAATAATGGCCAGTTCCAGTATTCTTAATGCTTAATTTAGCGGTAATAATATTATCCGACTTAGTAAAATCAATATTTTTTATTGTAATTCCTTGTTTAACCATGTCTGGATCGTGAATTCCACGCCACAAATGTCGTCGATTTGGCATATGGCAAGTTTGACAAGTCTTACCTTCTTTAGGATAACGACTAGCTTCCCATTCTTCATAAGTATTTTCTAGTAATTTCCCATTTAAAGCATATTCTTCTGGTTTAAACTGGTGACAAATTGAACAGAATTTAGCAGATTGAAAAATAGAGCTACTTTGCCAACCGTTATGTGGGAACTTAGTTATTTCAGATGGTTGTCCATTTCGATGTGGAGGGCCATACCATTGATATTTACGCATATGACAAGCAGCACAAATTAAACCTTGTTCATGTAAATTTTGATCAGTTGAGAGTTCTAATAATGAAGTAACTAAACTTACCGCTTGTTCTTGCAAAGGTGCATGACATCGAATACAAGCCTGATGCTGTTTAGTAGCAGTAGCTGGCATATCAACTAGTTGGCCAATAATACCAGGTCCCATTGCATGACTATGTAAACTTTTACTCCAATCTTGGAATTGAGTAGTATGACAAGTTGCACAGGATTTAGGTTCTAAGGAAGTTTCCAGGGTAGGTAAATGAATTGGCGGTTTACCTTGAGTAAGAAGCGGAGTTTGCCAATGCTGTTGTAGTTGCAAGGCATCTGCGGATACCCTAATACAGATAAAACTCAAAATAATAACTTTTAACCAATTCATCATAATTTATCCAATTAATACAATAATGATGACATTTTATGGCGATAATTATTAACTAATTCTCCCTGATTGCCCAACAAAGTAAATAATGCCAGCAATCCATTGTGACCAGCATCATTTTCAAAGGTTCTAGACTTACGCATTATTTCCAACAAATGCTGCATAGCAATTTCATACTCACCAATTAAAATTTTCTTAGCACTCAATTGATAACGTGCCATAAGATTATCTGGTTCACTATTTAAAACTATTTCTAAATCTTCTATTGATGGAGCTTCAGCAGCTATTTTAGAAAAAGTTAAATATGCTTTTAATTCATTAACTTCAGTTTCTACTTGGATATTAGCTGGTAATTTTTTAATTAATAACTCTGCTTCGGTGAATCTTTTTTGTTTAATCAATAATTTAGCAAGTTCAAGTGTAACTGGATGATATTCTGGGTCTAATTCTTGAGCTTGTTGTAATAAACCGATTGCTTCGGAATAATTACCAGCAACATTTGCTAAATCAGCTTGAATTCTTAATTTATCAGCAGGTCTTTCCCTATGTTTATCTATCATTTTACGCAAAACATCTTCTGATTGTACACCAGATGTTTCCTCTACTACTTTTCCATGTCTGAATAATTTCAAAGCGGGTATTCCACGAATTGAATATTGACCAGCTAATTGCTGTTGCTCGTCAGTATCAATCTTAGCTAAGATAAATTGGCCTTGATATTCCTCTACTAATTTCTCTAAAATTGGCTCTATCATTTTACAAGGTGCACACCAACTGGCCCAAAAATCAACTAATACTGGTATTTGATTAGATTTATCTAAAACTTCAGTTTTAAAATTTTGCTGGTTAGCAACAATGATATATGGAGAATTGCCCATCTGTATCCTTATTTGAAAAAGTTTATAATTTAATACTATGATTTTTGCAAATGTTTCGATTATACACTTTTTTCCACAATAAGACAAACGATGTTATTTTATCAGAAACTTTAACAATTAATAGGATTTCCAGATTTTAACTATGTTGAATATGGATGTTTAAAATTTATAGTGATTTTTGATGCAAAGGATCAATATACAGAAAGAAAACAGGATTAAATAATTTTATAATTTACATAATTTAGCTTAAAGAAAAAATGTCTTCTAACATATTATTAGGTATTACAGGTAGTATTGCGGCCTATAAAAGTGCTGATTTAGTACGTAATTTAACTAAACAAGGTTTTACTGTCCGAGTAGTAATGACCCAAGCAGCTACTAAATTTATTACTCCATTAACTTTACAAACTTTATCTAATCAGCCAGTTTATCTTGATCTATTTGAAACAGGAATGGAACATATTAATTTAGCTCGTTGGGCTGATATAATATTGATTGCTCCGATAACTGCTGATTTCATAACTAAATTAACTTATGGAAATGCCGATGATTTATTAAGTACAATTTGCCTAGCAACTACAGCTCCAGTTACCATAGCTCCAGCTATGAATCAGCAGATGTGGAATGCTACTATTACACGGGAAAATTGTCAAAAATTACGCCAACGAAATATTAAAATCTTTGGGCCAGCAATTGGTTCTCAAGCCTGTGGCGAAATTGGAGCTGGCAGAATGTTAGAACCTTTAGAATTAGTTCAATGCTTACAAAATTTGGTATTAAAACAACCATTACAAGGTAAGCAGGTTTTAGTAACTGCCGGCCCAACCAGAGAAGATATAGACCCAGTACGTTTTATCAGTAATCGTAGCTCTGGACGTATGGGTTACGCTGTAGCAAATGCCGCTGCTATTAAAGGAGCTTCTGTAATCTTAGTAAGCGGCCCAACTGCATTAACTACAGAATTGCCGACAATATCAGTTTATAGTGCTAAAGATATGTTGGAAACTGTAATGGCCAATATTAGCAATACTGATATTTTTATTTCAGTTGCCGCAGTAGCAGATTACCGGCCAGTTCAACAAATTAAGCAAAAATTAAAAAAAGATTCTGAGCAATTGCAATTGGTTTTAGAACCTACCGAAGATATTCTTGCTAAGGTTACTAATTTATCCAAACCGCCTTTTACTGTTGGCTTTGCCGCAGAAACCAATGATTTAGATAATTATGCTCATAAAAAATTGATTACTAAAAAATTGGATATGATAGCAGCAAATTTAGTAGGAATTGATGATTCAGGATTCGATAGTATAAATAATAAATTAAAAGTTTTTTGGAACGATGGTAATATTGAATTACCACATTGTTCTAAAATTGAATTAGCTGATAAATTATTAGATATTATAATTAAACGTTTTTTTGTTAAAAATCTGTAGAGATAAGGCATGCCTTGTCCTTACGTTATATGATAATTTCTGCTTCAGGACTTATATCTAGTTAAAAATTACTATAATCGTGAATAAAATTTTATTAATTGCAACTCGTCAGATTGGAGATGTGTTACTGGTTACTCCATTATTGCGTTCCTTACGTAAAGCTTATCCTAAAGCAATAATAGATATTTTAGTATATGAAAATAAAGGAGAAATATTGGTTGGTAATCCGGATTATGATAATTTAATTACCATTACTGAACATCCTAATT
>DRQV01000060.1 GCA_011371325.1 Thioploca sp. | reverse complement strand
GCAAAAAATCTAATTCATCATGAATTATTAAAATTTTATTGAGCGGAATTTTATAATAATTTATCAAAGCAATTACTGCTTGTCCACTATTATTCATAAAAGTATTCGGTTTAAGAAGCCAACAACTATTAGAAGCAAGCTGAACTCGACATACTTGCCCATGAAATTTAGTCTCAGTGCGAAATTGTTCTGAGCCAGCTATCTGATCAACTAGCCAAAAACCGGCATTATGACGGGTATTTTCATAACGGATACCAGGATTACCTAATCCTACTATTAAAAAATTCATTTTATATGATATTGGAAAGTTAGTTTATTAAGGAACGAGATAACTCGTCAATCTTTATATTGAAGAAATTATTTAAGTAAATATTCAGCCAATTAAGTAAGCTTTTTTAGCCAAATCTTGTAAAATATTTTGAATATGTTTAATCAAATAATTTTGCAGTTCTTCAGTAGTTACTTGCGGTTGATTTTCATCACCTCGATATAAAATTAAATCTCCATTATCAATACTTTTCTGTACTACATGTAATAATAAATCCATATTATGCTTACCATCTAAATGTTGTAAAATATTCCTAGTTGCAAAATTAAGTGTAAAAATTTCATAACGTAAATTAGTTACTTGTTTACTGCTTTGGCTCTGTAAACGAGCTATAGAGCTTGCTATAGGAAATTCACTAATCTTTAAAGTAAATTTTGGCGGATAAATCGATAGCTCAACAATCTTTTTCAAATAAAATTCTCGTAGCATGGTTTTTACTTCATCCACATCTGCATTCAAAATGATAGTATTTTTATCCATCATAGTCAGTAATTTTTGAACTTGCTGCATTAAATTATCAAAAGATATATTCTGAGGCCATATTTCACCAAGGCATAAACAGACAGCTTTTAATAATGGTGATGTAATAGAAAGTACGGTTTCTCCAGCCAAATTAGTAAATTTAGTGAATGATTCATCTGGTTTTGTAGCTTCATTTTCAGTAGCTGATTTTAGTGGTGCAGCAACATATAAATTTTCAATTGAGGATAAATTTCTATTTAAATTAATCTCTTGATGACATAATAATGTTTCTCTAAATGCAGTATTACGTAAAAAATCAAAATATTGTTCAGTTTCAATTAAATCAAATTTTAAAGAATTTTGGAAGGAAAAATCTTCGGTTGCTACAAAAGGAGTCCGCATATCAGTGATATATTGCAAATTATATTTATTAGCCTGTTCAATAAATTCGGTAAACAATATCGGTTCATTATATTCTTCCAAATATTCGTGAACTAAATAATGTTCATCTAATTTATTTATATATTCAAGCTCTTTTCTAAGTGATAAACTATAAGAATCATATTTATTTTTAGTGGTAGTGATGAAAAAACTAAGTAATTCCTTAGCTTGTTTAAGTTTTGTTGCTGGGTCGGATAAATCTCTAGTGCGATATAGCATCATTTTGCGTAACATATGGTCATTATGCCAACCTGGATTAGTATTGTAGCTAATATAAGCTATACCATTAGGCTGTAAATGCTGGTGGCAAATCTGCATAATTTTATCTCGTAAAACTGGTGATACCCATGAATAAATTCCATGTGCCACAATATAATCAAACTTACCTAAATCTGTTGTGATAGCATTAAAATTCATTGCTTTCAAAGTAATATTTTTTAACCCCATCTGGTCAATATTTGCTTTACCTTCTTTAATTTGAGTTACAGAATAATCGACCCCAACAAACTGTCCATCTGGAATGTCCTGAGCCATTGCAATAGTGTTAATACCACTAGCACAACCTAATTCCAAAACTTTACAAGTGGCTACGGGAGGTGCTTGCATACCAAATAATGTAGCGGCAGTTGCTATATAATTAGGTTGAGACTGTTGGTAAATATTTTTAGTATAAGGAATTTTATCGTAAATATTGGTTTGCATATTTATTTTCTAAAGCTTAATTATACCCAATTGAATGAAACTGAAGTTATGCAGAGCTGAATTAGCTAAAATTATATTATAATAATTAATGAAGAGCAATTAGCTTGTATGCTGATTAATTGCTTTATGATAGAATATATAATAAATAATATAATTAAGCATTCATAATTATTAACAATTCCCCCAAGATAAATCTTGGATTCTCACAATCTTAATGAATTTATATATATGTTAAAAAAGATCGCTGATTTTATTGAAAATTTTATTGAAACAGTATTGTTTGGAAGCAGATGGTTATTGGCACCATTTTATATTGGTTTGGTTGGTGCTTTGGTTATTTTATTAGTAAAATTTGTGGCAAAATTTCTTTATATCATACCGAATATCGCTGATGCCTCTGGTACAGAGTTAATTTTGAATATTTTAGGATTGATTGATATTGTCTTGATTGCTAACTTATTATTAATGATTATACTTAGTGGCTATGAAAACTTTGTATCTAAAATAGATGCTATTAAGGGTCATGTCGATAGACCAGAATGGATGGGTAAAGTTGATTATGCGGGTTTAAAACTTAAAGTTATTAGTTCAATTGTAGCTATATCATCTATTGAATTATTGAAAGTATTCATCCATATTTCTGAAGAAGGTGATAAAAACTTATATACTGGTAATTCACTATGGGAAATGGAAGTATTTTGGCTAATTATTCTTCATTTAACTTTCGTATTTTCGGGATTAGTTTTTGCTCTCACTGAAAAAAACATGCATCATCCCCATAATTAATGACCATTAGTGATAATTCGCAATTTAGGACTAGTTGATTATTTACCAATTCATCAATCGATGCAACAATTTACAGACACTCGTAATCCTGATACTCCAGATGAATTATGGGTGTTACAACATAACCCAATTTATACTTTAGGTCAAGCTAGTAAACCGGAACATTTACTTAACCCGGGAAACATTCCGGTTTATCAAAGTGATCGTGGTGGACAAGTTACTTACCACGGACCAGGCCAATTAATTGTTTATGTTCTAATGGATATTAAGCGAGCTAATTTAGGTGTAAAAAAACTAGTTCACAATTTAGAACAAGCGGTAATTAACTATCTTACCTTTCTAAATATTAATTCCAATCGTCGGGTTAAAGCTCCTGGAATTTATGTCAATAATAAGAAAATAGCATCTTTGGGGCTTAGAATTCGTAGAGGTTATAGCTATCACGGTTTAAGTTTGAATATTAATATGGATTTACAACCATTTCAAGGTATTAATACATGTGGTTATGTTGGATTAGAAGTTACTCAACTAGCTGATTTAAAAGTTAAACTAAATATTAAACAAGTTACAGAACAATTTCTAATCTATTTATTGGAATTAATAGATAATTAATAATAGACTAGTGAAAAAATCATATATTCATATGCTTCCACTGGTAATGCTGATCAAGTTGGTTTTATTCTCAGAGGTAATAAAAATCAGAAAGTTCTGATAAGAGGAACTGAAAACAGTAATTTTGATCCAACTATCACATTGATAAAACAAATTGGTCAAGAATTAGTAGCTTCT
>DRQV01000059.1 GCA_011371325.1 Thioploca sp. | reverse complement strand
TTAGAAGAACTATTTGATATAAAAACATCACTTAGTTTAATAGGTGAACAATCTAAACAAAAAAAAATATCAACCGAATTACTAGAAATAGAAACTCAAATTAACCAACTTCAAAAAAAATTTGAAGCAGATAAAAATATTAAATCTTTTAATACAAGTGATAGTTCAAAAAAATTAGATATTGGTCCGGAAAGTTATGTAATCTGTTTAATGTTTAGCAAACATTCTCCACCAGAATGGTCTGGAAATCGTTGGCGGATATCAGGTCAGGGAAAATGTTATTCTACATCAGAACAAGCATATGAATGTTTACAGCAGCTTAAACAACAATGGCCCGATTATCCGATTGAGATTTTGAAAAGGTAAGATTTTTAAATTTAAAACTTAAATAATAGGTGTGAGTGCCTATAATTTTATTCGATTGGAGAATTTTAATGCTTGATTCAGAAATTGAAAAACGTTTAAACGAACTAGAATCAGAACAAGAGCAACAAATAAATATATTAGAAGAATTCAGTAACTTTGAGGATGAAATTCGTAAACTTGAATCAACTTTAAATCAGATAGATAAATTTTATCTCCAAAATAACAAAGAAACTGATTTTAGTAATTTACGCGATCTTAAGAAAACTGAAGAACTTGAAAAAGAACTTGAGAGTATGAGTACATTTTCTGCAACTCCAAATATAAAAGCTCAAGAAAATACTAAAAATAGTTCGGCTACAAATTCTACCAACTATGTTATTTGCTTGGTTACTAATCCAAAATTACCACGAGAGTGGTCAGGTAAAGAATGGTGTGCTAGAGGTAAAGGAATGCGTTATAAAACAGTAGAACAAGTTAAACAAACTTTTAAAATGTTGAAAAAACAGTTTCCCAATCAATCAATTAAAATTTTCAAAAAATAATTAAATTGGCATTTTTAATGCATTAAGCGTGTGTAAATATATTATAACGGAGAAAAACCGATGATTAACACTCTTATGCAAATGCCTAGTTCAGTTTTTATGAGCTATTTTATAATTTTTTCAATTAGCTGTATTTTTATTGGATGGTTGATAATTCGTGCTGATGGTTCTAATAACCATTCTTTACCTGAATTAAATAAATTGAACCTTTTTGAAATTGCTGCATTACGAGATGGTCGTAAAGGAATTATTCAAACTGCGTTATTTAATCTTTGGCAACAAAAATTTCTAATAGTGAGCGGTAAAAATAATATGGTTAAAATTAGAAAAAAAATAATTCCAGATAAACAACCTAAAAATAGTATTGAGGATATAATCTATCAGTTTACTATTAATCCTCGTAAACCAACGGAGTTTTTTACTAATGCTTCGTTACGTTCACGTATTGATTTTCATATTAAACCAATAAATAATACTTTAGAAAATTTACATCTGAAACGAACTAATTTTAAGCTAAAGCAAGCTTGGATAATTTGTTGTCTAATATCATTTGTAGTAATTGGTACAGCTATTACCAGATTATATTTTGAGATGTCTACAGGTCGTCCGATTATTTTAATGTTTTTATTAACAATAATAATGTCTATCTTAATTTTTAAATTTCTTAAACCTAATCGTAATACTCGTTTAGGTCAACTCTATCAAGATAAGCTAAATAAACATTTTGAATGGATGAAATCAAAAAATAATGATGAGATAGATCCAGCCTTTCGTGTAGCTGTATTTGGAGTTAGTGCGTTAGCTAATTTTGAATTATTTGAACATTTTAGTGACATTTTTGCAGCTATAACTGAGCCAGATAATAAAAGTGGTAATAGTTATGGGTGAAAGTTAATACTAAACTTACGAATATGTTATTACAATGCTCAAAAATAAGTACCCTGAAGCAATATTTATCTTTAACATTGCTTCGGGATTTAACCAAGGTAGACTAGGTTTATAAAACCATTTTGGAATCTGCTATCAACGGTTCTCCACAACGTGGCAAACACATCAATCCGAGGATAAAGTTTTAGCTTCCTTAAAATCCTCAAACAGAATTACCTGCACTATCAGCTAAAAATATAATGAAACTCGTATATGTGGGATGGTTCAATATTTATTCACATAAACTGAATTTTGTAGTTTTAGCGTTTTTTAGTAAAAGATAAAACTATTATTATAAAATTGCCTTATTGAATATAATAGCATCAAATAATTGATTTCTAAATTTAATTAAAAATTAAGGATTGCTATATATAATCTTTGGCTTGATAATTATCAATATAAACCTTAAAATTCTCACATGTATAAAAACTATCCTCAAATTTGAAAACATCATTAACTTAAAATAAGGAGTAAATGTAGTGCGTATTAATTTAATTTGGGTGTTGTTTAAGCGGGAGTTAAACAGCTATTTTACCACGCCCATAGCTTATGTATTTATTATCATTTTTCTATTGTTAAGTGGAATTTTTACTTTTTATCTAGGCAATTTTTTTGCTCGAGGTCAAGCAGACTTATTACCGTTTTTTACAGTGCATCCTTGGTTATATTTATTTTTGATCCCAGCACTATCGATGCGATTATGGGCTGAAGAACGCAAAAGTGATACCATAGAATTATTATTAACTATGCCAATTACTATTGTAGAAGCAGTATTAGGTAAATTTTTAGCCGCTTGGGTTTTTACTGCAATTGCGTTGATGATGACATTTCCAATATGGATAAGTGTCAACTATTTGGGCAATCCAGATAATCCTGTTATTATAGCTGGTTATATTGGTAGCTTATTGTTAGCTGGTGGGTTTTTAGCAATTGGCTCCTGCATGTCAGCTTTAACCAAAAATCAAGTAATTGCATTTGTTATTACAGTCGTTATATGTTTAGCTTTTATTCTCAGTGGTTTTCCATTAATATTAGATTTCTTTAGTGGTTGGGCACCACAGATTATTGTCAAAACTATCAGTTCATTTAGTTTTTTGACTCATTTTAGTGCAATAACTAAAGGTGTAATTGATGTACGAGACCTGATTTACTTTTTTACCCTGATAGCTTTCTGGTTGTTTGCGACCACTGTCCTAATTGAAATGAAAAAAGCTGACTAAGAGGAATATAATATGAATCAAAAAATTTTAACTACAACTAGCCTGATTATAGCTGTTATCCTATTTTTAGCGATAAATATTGTTAGTAAAGAAATGTTTAGTTCAGCTCGACTCGATCTAACCGAAAACCAACTTTACACTCTATCAAAAGGAACTAAAAACATTCTGGAAACTTTAAAAGAACCAATTACTTTACGCTTCTTTCTATCAGAAAAATTGGTTACTAGTTTGAGTATCAATAGTTATGCAGAACGAGTGAAAGATTTATTATTAGAATACAAACGGCTTGCTGGTGATAAAATCAATCTAATTTTTGTTGATCCAGAACCATTTTCTGAAGAAGAAGATCAAGCAGAAGGTTATGGTTTGCAGGGAATCCCAATTGATGATAGTAATACAACCTTTTACTTTGGAATTGCTGGTAATGACTCGATTGATAATGAAAATGTAATTCCATTTTTCTCTCCTAATCGGGAAGAATTTTTGGAATATGACTTGACTAAGTTTATTTATCAATTGGCTTATCCAAAACAAAAAACAGTTGGTTTAATGAGTACCTTACCAATGCAAGGAGATACTAATGCTTCTCCATTTATGCCGCAAAACTCTGGTAATCAAGCATGGATGATAATTGATCATATTAAGCAGTTATTGGAAGTAAAAACTATAGCAACAGATGTTGATGTTATTCCAGCCGATATTGATGTGTTAATGATAGTACATCCAATGGAATTTAGTGATAATACTTTATATGCGATTGACCAGTTTGTGTTAAAAGGTGGGCGGGCAATTGTGTTTGCTGATCCATATTCAGAAGTTTATGAACCAGTAACCGATCCGAAAAATCCATTTGCTGCTATGCAGGCTCCGCGTAATTCCAATTTCAATAAACTATTTGATGCTTGGGGAATTGAAGTTAGTGATAAAGTAGTTGGTGATTTACAAACTGCCCAAAAAGTTCAAATGCAGAAAGGTTCGCGGATGTCAGTTATTACTTATCCAGTGTGGATGGATTTAAATGGTGAACAATATTTTAATACTAATGATATTATCACTGGGAAATTGGGTAATGTGGTGATGGCAACTGCTGGTAGCATCGTGAAAAAAGGTGATGTACCTACAGAAATTACTCCGTTAATCAGTTCTGGGGCAAAATCTATGCAAATTGAGGTTGCCAAGCTTGGTTTCATGGCAGAGCCAGAAAATTTAGTGCGTGAATTTAAACCAGATGATAAATTTACTTTGGCTGCTCGTATTACTGGTTCGGTAAAAACAGCTTTCCCAGATGGTAAGCCTAAAGATGATGAAACAGCCGAAAATACAGAGAAACATCTTACTGAATCAGTTGTAGACATCAATGTTATCGTAGTTGCTGATACTGATCTTTTAGAAGATAAATTCTGGGTTAGAACTCAAAGTATGTTTGGCCAGCGGATTGCGATTCCACATGCAGAAAATGCTACTTTTGTTTCCAATGCCTTAGATAATCTAACTGGTAGTAATGATTTGATAAGTGTACGGAATCGGGGTAATTTCACTCGTCCTTTCCTTAAGGTTGAAGAAATTCAACAACAGGCCGAACATAGTTTTCGAGAAAAAGAAAAAGAATTATTGGCTCAGTTGACTGCTGCTGATAATAAAATTCGGGAAATGCAACGGCAGAAAAAGAAAGGTAACGAGTTAGCTCTTAATATCAAGCAACAAAAAGAGATTGCTAATTTTCGCAATGAAAAGAT
>DRQV01000058.1 GCA_011371325.1 Thioploca sp. | reverse complement strand
TCAGCATTGGGTTTCAAACCATCTGAATAAAACAATGTTATAGCAGTTCCCGATTAAATATAACACAGTCATATTATCAATTTATCATATACTTAACAAATGATTTTGTGTATCATTCAATCGGGAACTGCTATATGAGAATATAGACAACTAGTAACCTACAATTATGTGATAAAAAAACCGAATTATATTAACTAACCATATAGTTAAATTGATGCGATTTTCTATATCATACTTATATAATATATATCTTGAGACTATCAAATTCTTAAATTCAATTTAAATAAGGAATATTTGACCAGATTTTCCTTATTCCATCCATGTTATAATAACGTAAAATTTTCTACAATAAAGTGAACTTTGTTCGCACTTATAATTATTAAACGTAGAAGATAAATCAAAGGGAACTATATTCTGTTGAGGTTTCATTGATTTGCGTATGCTAAATTTAGAAGTAAATCCTCTATTCTGAATTATCCGATTCAATATGTTCTCACCTATAAATTTTAATATAATAGATTGATATGAATGATAAAAAATGTGGTATTCATGAACTTTATGCAGAAAATCCTGAACAAGCTGATCTGTTAGTATGGGGTCGTAAAGTTAATCCAGTTACCCGAAGAGGTTTTTTTAAAAAAAGTGGTTTAGCAGCAATGACAGCATTTTTAGGAGCTAATATCCCATTTGCCGATAAAATGCCTGGTGGGCTGATTCCAGCAGCAATAGCAGCAGATGAAAATAGCTTTGAAATACAAGGTAAGGAAGGTTTAATAATTTTAAATGACAGACCAATAAATGCGGAAACTCCTCCTCACTTGTTAGATGATGATATAACTCCAGCTAAATACTTATTCGTTAGAAATAATGGAATTCCTCCAGAGGAAATTGATATTGATACTTGGACTTTGGAAATTGCAGGTGAATCATGTGAAAAACCAACTATTTTTACCATATCTGAATTAAAAGAGAAGTTTAAGCAATATACTTATCAATTGCAATTAGAATGTGGTGGCAATGGACGTTCCGCTTATGATCCGCCAGCTCGAGGTAATCAATGGTCATTAGGTGCTGTTGGCTGTCCAAAATGGACAGGAGTAAGATTGAAAGATGTATTAAATTATTGTGGAGTGAAAGAAGATGCTATTTATATCGGTTATTATGGAGCTGACAAACATTTGAGCGGTAATCCAGAACAGCCTATTTCCAGAGGTGTTCCTATTGCTAAAGCCATGGAAGATGAAATGTTAATCGCATGGTCTATGAATGATGACAAAATTCCTTTGCTTAATGGTTATCCATTACGTTTGTTATGTAGTGGTTGGCCGGGTTCAACTTCTGGTAAATGGTTAAAAAAGATCGTAGTCAGAAATAAAATTCACGATGGTACTAAGATGACTGGGAAAGCTTATCGTATACCTTGTGAGTCGGTTGCTCCTGGTAGTAAAGTAAAAAATGATGACATGTGTATTATCGATTCTATGCCTGTTAAATCTTTAATTACTTTTCCAAAAACTGGGGTTGAACATAAATTTGCAGATGGTAAATTAGCTGTTCGTGGACATGCTTGGGCTGGTGATTTATCGGTACAAAAATTATTAGTATCCATTGACTTTGGTGCTACCTGGCGAGTTGCAAAGCTTAAAAAACCGGTAAATAGATTTGCATGGCAACATTGGAATGCTGAAATTGAATTTCCAGAGACAGGTTATTATGAAATTTGGGCTAAAGCGATGGATGATAATGGGGTATCGCAACCAATGGTTGTGCCAGGTTGGAATCCCAAAGGTTATTTGAATAATTCTTGTCATCGTATTGCTGTCCAAGTGGTTTAATAATATCCAAGGAGCTTTGGCAACTTGTTAAGAGGTTGTCATACAGCTCCTCATTTTACTAGTTAATAACTGATGTTATACAGAAAGATTGGTAATCTTAAAAACTTTATAGTTCTGAAATCATGAAAAATATAATATTTTACATTATCGTATCAGTTATTTTAATATTAGCGTATACCACTTATGGTGCTATGCAAAGAAGCAATGAAATGTTGGACAGATACAAAACCGAAGAAATTTATAAAATTAAGCAAAATTTAAAAAACTTTGTGGATGTTGCTTATTCAACTGTGAATTCTAATTATAAAAATTCGATGGATAAAGAGTATCTAGAAAAATATTATGGAAATGGATTAAAAAATATTGTTGATGTAGTAGAAACTATTTTTAAATCAAAAACTGAGGAAGTAAAATCCGGAAGGTTGACTCTTGCAGAGGCTCAACTGAGAGCAATTAAGGAAGTTAATAAAATTAGATATGATAATGGTAACGGCCATATTTGGATTAGTGATATAACTTTACCTTACCCAAAAATGATAATGCACCCAATGATGCCTTATTTAAATGGTAAAGTTATGGATGATCCCAAATATAATTGTGCATTGGGTAAGGAAAAAAATCTATATGTAGCTGTTGCTGAACTGGTACAGAAACAAGGTGGTGGTTTTGTGGATTATCTGTGGCCTAAAGATACCGAAGATGGTTCGACTATTGATGTTCCTAAATTATCTTATGTAAAATTATTTCCTGATTGGAATTGGATTATTGGTACTGATTTCTATGTTGAAGATGCTATTTTAGATGGTATGAAGAAGAGTAAAACAGAACTTAGACAAATGCGATATGATAATGGAATTGGTTTTTTCTGGATCAATAATATGGATGAATCTTCCCCTAAATTTTACATGTACCCGATTGCAAGTTCAATTGAAAATATTGTATTAGAAGGTGGAGGGCTAAATAAACTTGGTGAAATTATTAAATCATTTATCAAAATTTGTAAGAAAAAAGATAGTGGCTATGTTGAATTTACTTGGGATAAACCAACTTTAAAAGGTTCTATAAAGGATGTACCTAAATTATCTTATGTGAAACTATATAAACCATTAGGTTGGGTTATAGGCACTGGAATTTATATGGATGATGTAGATAAATTTATTGCTAGAGAAAAACAATATTTAAATCAACAGATTTGGCAGTTAATAGTTAATGTTTTAATTGTATCTATAGTTTCTATTTTTATAATTAGCTTGCTTTATTATATTATTGGCAGACATTTTTCTTCAGATGACCCAACCAAATTTTGGGAAGAGCCTACAGAGGATGAGGAAAATCTAATGTTTCCAAAAACAATTTCAGATGATTCTATAAAAATTGCTCAAGAACTCAGTAAAATAATGTTAGCCGAACAAACTAAATTATTGGCTTACACTGCAACTTTACAGGCAAGTGAAGGATGTAAAGGAACTCAAGAGTCTAAATTGGCGGTGGATCAATTAACAGAGGATATTCGTGATATTGCAGTAAATGTAAAAAAAATGACTGTCAAAATAGAAAAGGATGATTAAAATAGCAGGATGTAATTCGTAAATTCATTACATCCTACATTTCGTTATTTAATTTTCTTGGAGTCTTCCCGAAACATATCTCTAATGCCACGTAAAGCTTGTCTGGTACGATGTGGATTTTCAATTAATGCAAATCGAACGTGATCGTCACCATAACTACCAAAACCAATTCCAGGTGATACGGCAACTTTTGCCTTAGCTAACAATTTTTTAGAGAATTCTAATGATCCAATAGCTTGATATGATTTTGGAATCTTAGCCCAAACAAACATAGTTGCTTTTGGTTTTTCTACCTGCCAACCAATAGTATTCAAACCATCACACAACACATCTCGACGTTGCAAATATAAATCACGAATTTCTGTCACACAATCTTCACATTCTTCTAATGCAGCAATACTAGCCACTTGAATTGGAGTAAATGTACCATAATCCAAATATGATTTAATTCTGGTCAAAGCTGCAACTAAACTAGGATTGCCACACATAAAACCCATTCGCCAGCCAGGCATATTATAACTTTTTGACAAGGAAAATGATTCTACTGCAATATCTTTAGCTCCTTTTACTTGTAAAATAGATGGGGCTACATAACCATCAAAGACAATATCTGCATAAGCTAAATCATGTATTACCCAAATTCTATGTCGTTTAGCAATTTCAACAACTTGTTCAAAAAATTCTAGTTCTACACATTGAGTAGTTGGGTTTCCAGGAAAATTTAACACTAAGATTTTTGGAGGTGGCCAAGAGTTGGTAATAGCTTTAACTAATTCTGCAAAAAAATCAACTCCTGGAATCAATGGCACATGGTGAATATCAGCTCCAGCAATTACAAAACCATAAGGATGGATAGGATAGGCTGGATTTGGAACCAGAATGGTATCTCCAGTATCAACAGTTGCCAAGGCCAAATGAGCTAGACCTTCTTTAGAACCAATAGTTACAATAGCTTCTGTTTCTGGATTTAAAGATACATTGTAACGTTGTTGGTACCAATTACAGATGGCACGTCGTAAGCGTGGAATACCTTTGGAAGCAGAATAGCGATGAGTATCTTTCCGTTGAGCCGCTTCTACCAATTTATCAACTATAATTTTAGGAGTAGGCTGGTCTGGATTACCCATTCCGAAATCAATAATATCTTCACCTCTGGTTCGAGCCTGCGTTTTTAACTCATTAACGATATTAAAAACATAAGGTGGGAGACGTTTAATACGAGGAAATTCGTCTTTTAAAATCATAAGCATTTTCGGGTTATTACCAATGGGGGGGTAATTTTTTAAATTTAGTTAGAGTTTTTATATAAATTTAAAGAACAAATTTGAGTATAAGACAGGTGTTTTTGAATTGAGTATTTTACATAAAGAGATAAGTTGACGAAGTTTTGATTCGTTGCCCAAGTTGATGCGGTCAAGCAATTTAGCTACATCACCAACTTTTGAAATACCATTATCAACACAAGTTTTTACTAAAACATGACTTGCTCTGTGCGTGTAATCATTATTTTACCAATCCACTTAGGTGAGATCACCCCATAATTCTTAGAACGTCCTTAGTTTTCATGCAGACATATTATACACATATTGATATATCAACAATTGTCTTTTATGCACTATATTTTTTTCTCTCCAATCTTCGATAGGTAATGGATTCTGTTAAATGATGAGTTTGAATATCTTCACTACCAGCTAAATCGGCAATAGTTCTAGCTACTTTCAAAATTCGATACCATGCCCTAGCCGATAAACCTAACTGTTCAATTGCAGTATCAAGCAAATTCTCGTCAGTATCGCTCAAATGGCAGAATTTTTCTATTTCCTGATTTCCCAATAAATTATTTGCTTTGCCAGCACGTTGTAATTGTAAATTCCTTGCTGCTATAACTCGTTTTCTGACTTCTGCACTAGTTTCACGGACTATATCTTTTCGTAATTCAGTTCTGGGTATATTTGGTACTTCGATATGGATATCAATCCTATCCAGCAAAGGCCCAGAAATTTTAGCTCGATAACGGCCAACCTGTTGTGGTGAACAACTACATCGATTACTAGGATCGCCTAAATAACCACAAGGACATGGATTCATCGCTGCTACCAATTGAAAATTAGCTGGAAATTTAGCTTGTTGAGCGGCACGAGAGATAACTATATGGCCAGATTCTAAAGGTTCTCGTAAAACTTCTAATACTCGTTTATCAAATTCTGGTAATTCGTCTAAAAATAAAATTCCATTATGAGCTAAAGAAATTTCACCAGGTCGAGGATGACTACCACCACCAACTAGTGCAACTCCAGAAGCTGTATGATGGGGAGAACGAAATGGTCTAATTCCCCAATTTTGAACATTGAAACCACCTATAGCGATAGATGCAATAGTCGCAGTTGCCAAAGCTTCGCTTTCAACCATAGGTGGTAAAATACCAGTTATACGACTGGCCAACATAGTTTTACCGGTACCAGGTGGCCCTAGCATTAATAAGTTATGTCCTCCAGCGGCGGTTACTTCCAATGCTCGTTTAGCATGATACTGTCCACGTACCTCACTTAAATCAGCTATATGAATAGAATCAATTACATTAGATTTTTCAGTGGTAAAAAATGGAGTGATTAAATTCGTACCCTGTAAATGTTTACATATATCCAGTAAATGTTTAATTGGCAATACAGAAGCATTATTAACCATACTAGCTTCAGTAGCATTATCATTTGGTACTACAACTTGGCGTTGAGAATTGCGAGCTTCTATAGCCATTGGTAGAACTCCACGTACTGGTCTCAATTCGCCATTTAAAGCTAATTCTCCAATAAATTCATATTGGGATAATTCATTAGCCGAAATCTGGTGAGAAGCAGCTAAAATTCCTATAGCAATAGCTAGATCAAATCTGCCTCCTTCTTTTGGTAAGTCAGCAGGAGCTAAATTAATAGTTACACGTTGCAACGGAAATTCAAATTGGCTATTAAGCAAAGCACTTCTGACTCGATCTTGGCTTTCTTTCACCGCAGTTTCTGGTAAACCAACAATAGATAAGCGTGGTAAGCCATTAGTAAGATGAACTTCAATTGTTACTGGTAATGCTTGGATACCTATTTGGGCCCTACTATGGACTATGGCTAAAGAAGACATTACTAGTCAGTCTGGTTAGATTTTAAGTTGGCAATCTCTATTTCTAAAGCCTCTAAACGTTGTCTAGTATGCTCTAGCATTGCTACTTGCACGTCAAATTCTTCTCTAGTCACTAAATTCATTTTCTGTAAAGTAGCATCCAAACCAACTCGTAAATTTTTTTCTAAATCATGATGCAAACTTAATAAGCTTTTAGGTAGAGTTTCAGCAAACTGTTTAAAAAAACTATCAAAATTAACATTAGTATTCATAATTTTATCCGTGTGATTATAAGTTGGATAATATTAAACCATAAAATATAATTTATTTACAAGCTAAAGTTACGCAAAGAAATATAAATAGCCATATAAAAAGTATAAAAAAAGTTTATCATCAGATAATAAATCAGAAATTAAATGGTACAATTAAGGTACAAAGTGGAGTTGGTGCTACGTTTATTTTGAATTTACCATTATAACATTTTCCGATTTGATAAATTATTAAGACTTTGGAAATCTGTCAGGTCTGCTAGTGAAATTTTACACAGAAAAAATGAAAAAACAAATTATATTTATAAGCATTTTTTTAATGGGTCTATCTGCTTGTAATGAACAATCAGATGAAGATTATTCCTTAAAATTTACAGACTCTCCAATTGTTACAGAAACTGAGTATATATTTGGTATTCATCCACTACATAATCCTCAAAGACTTTTTGAAGTATTTGGACCTATGATGGAATACTTATCAAATAACATTGAAGGTGTTTCTTTCAAGTTAGAAGCTTCACGTAATTATGCAGCTTATGATAAAAAGCTCTATGCTCATAAGTTTCATTTTTCTCTGCCTAACCCATTTCAGACTATTAATGCAGTGGATAAAGGCTATCGGGTTTTCGGAAAGATGGGAGATGATCAGAATTTTCGTGGAATTATTCTGGTCAGAAAAGATAGTGGTATTAATAAGGTTTCAGATCTAAAAGGAACAGCAGTTAGCTATCCAGCTCCTACTGCACTTGCCGCAACCATGATGCCTCAATATTATCTGCAAACTAATGGTGTTAATGTTATGACTGAATTGGACAATCAATATGTAGGTTCTCAGGAATCATCTATTATGAATGTCTTTTTAAAACAAACAATGGCAGCTTCAACTTGGCCTCCTCCATGGAAAGCTTTGAGTGAAGAAAGACCTGAATTAGCAGAACAATTGATAGTTAAATGGGAAACAGAACCTTTATTAAATAATGGACTAGTAGTTTTACCTGAAGTGCCAAATGAAATTGTAACACAAGTTATTAATTTATTAATCCAACTAAATCAACATGATGAAGGGCGGGCAATATTAGCTCGAATGGAACTCTCAGGATATGAAGCAGCGACCAATGAAACTTATTTACCGATTCGGGATTTTATTAAAAAATTTACTAAAGAAGTTAGGCCACTAAACTAATTATTATATCTATGTTACTAAAAAAATTCTGGACTAAATCTATTGGTCGGCAATTAATACTAGGAATTGCGCTGGTTCATGCTGTTTTGATGAGTATTTTTGTTATCGATTTGGTTAGTAGAGAGAAAAACTTCTTAATCGATCTCAGTCGGAAACAGGCGATTGGTTTAGCACAAACATTGGCAACAAATGGAAGCTCATGGGTTTTAGCTCAAGATTTCATTGGTATGGAAGAGATTATTAACTCTCAATCAGGTTTTCCTGGTATTAAATACGCTCTATTTTTGGATACCAAACTAGAAGTACTGGCTTTCACAGATAACAAAAAGGTGGGTAAATATTTGGCTGATAATATAAGTAAAACACTTTTGAAGGCTAAAGCCGAAACTCACTTACTGTTAGATAATTATGGCTATATTGATGTAGTAGCACCCATTATGGCTAATAATCAGCATATTGGCTGGGCTAGAGTTGGTATTAGTCGTAAAGGAATCACTGACAATATAAAGCTTGTAACTCAAAATGGTATATTTTATACACTTTTTGCTATTATTATAGGTGTTATCTTTGCGTGGTTTATGTCACGAAGTCTTACCGTTGATATTAGAAAATTAGTTTCTAATGCTAATAAGCTAGAAGCTGGTGAATCGATTAATTTTACCCTCAATAGAGAAGATGAATTGGGGCAAATGGCTGATAATTTCCAGAGTCTCAATGAAACATTAGATGATAAAGTTAAAACCCGAACTCGACAACTTACTGAAGCTAATAATAAATTAGAATATACTATTAATGAATTAAAACAAACTCGCCATGAATTAATCCAAAGTGAAAAAATGGCGTCATTAGGACGTTTGGTAGCTGGTTTTGCTCATGAATTAAATACTCCACTTGGAGTTGCTATTGGCACTGCTTCCATGTTGCAAAGAAAAGTTAAACAGGTTAATGATTTAATGGAGCAAGAAGAAGTTGATGTTGACGAATTGTTGTCTACATTGGAAAGTATTGATAAAGCCTCAGATTTAACCCTATCCAATTTAGAAAGGGCTGCTAATTTGGTCACCAGTTTTAAACGTACAGCTGTTGATCAAACTTCCAATGAATTACAAACATTTCATGTTCATCATGTAATAAACGATATTATTACTACTCTGAACAATAAGTTCAAGAAAACTGATATAACTATCCAAATCAATTGTCCAGACGATATTAAGATCAAAAGTCTACCTGGTGCTTTGGAACAGATTATTACGAATTTACTGATGAATAGCTACATACATGGTTTTAATGAAGGCAAAACTGCTGGAGCTATCCAACTTAATGTACAACTTAACAAAGATCAATTGCATTTAGAATATTCTGATAATGGTAAAGGTATTACATCTGAAAATCTGGAAAAAATATTTGAACCATTTTTCACCACACGTCGAGCTAATGGTGGTAGCGGTTTAGGTATGTATATTTGTTACAATTTGGTTACCACTCAATTGCACGGCACGATAACTTGTGAAAGTGGTGAAGGAGTTGTGTTTAAGATTGATTTTCCAATCGAATAAAAATTTACTGATTACAAGGATAATCGGATTACCATTTCCCCGATCAAACTAAGCGGTTTGATATACCTTTTGCCCAATAGTTTCACGTTGGGACGGTATATTTATCAATAAAATTGGGAGCTGTTTTCAACCCCCATTATGATTTGTAGAGGTAATCCATACCCTAACTCTACATTAAGTCTTTAGTAAGAGATTCTAACCAATTAGCAATAATAGCCATATCTCGTGTTGTTACATCATATAAAAGACCTTGCATAGTAGCACTATTTCCACTATTACGCTTACCACTTTTAATATCTTTCATTTGAGCAAGGGAGTAAATTTTATTTTGCCCAGCTAATTTAGGATAAACTGATAAACTTGGACTTTTAGCATCAATTCCATGACAAATACTGCAAGATTTATCTTGAAATAGTTTTGCTCCATCGCTATTTAACTGTTCTTCAATTATATCGATTGGCAAGGATGATAACCATTCAGCAATTTTATCTATTTCATTTTGATCAACTATAATAGTACCTCGCATAACAATACTGCGACCATTGTTTCGTAAGCCATTTTTAATATCATTTATCTGAGCTATAATATAATCTTTATTTTGTCCAGCAAGTTTGGGGTATTGCGGTTGGCTGGGAGTGTTAGCATCATCCCCATGACAAGCGACACAGCCTCTATCTGCATATAATTTTGCACCAGGATATTGTTTATTAACTTTATAATCTACTAAATTTTTTAGTTGTGAATCAGCCATACTATTAAAACTCATCATAATCATAGCAAAACTTACAATTATTATTCTCATTTCTTAATCCAATCAATTATTCCTGTAGTTTATCCAGCTCATCTTGAGCATATTCATCTCCCTGTTCAACAGCTTTTAACAGCCATTCTTTTGCTTTGGCTAGGTCTTTGGTTACTCCCTGACCTTTTTTATACATTACTGCTAAATTTACCTGAGCATCTACATTACCTTGTTCCGCAGATTTTTGATACCATTCAGTAGCTTTGATAAAATCTTGAGCTACTCCATCTCCTTCATAATACATTAAGCCTAAATTATTTTGAGCTTTTTTATGCCCTTGTTCCGCAGCTTTTTTAAACCATATGGTAGCTTCATAAAAATCTTGAGGCAATCCTAAACCATCATAATACATTAACCCCAATTTAAATTGAGCTTCAGTTAAATTTGCTTGGGCTGCATTGCGATACCATTCGGTAGCTTTAACAATATCTGTTTCTACACCCTGACCATTTTCATACATCATGCCTAAATTAAATTGAGCCTTAGCATAATTTTGGTTTGCAGCTTTTGTATACCATTTAATAGCCTGCTTAAATTCTTGTTCAACTCCAGTACCACTCAAATACATACTACCTAATGCATTTTGGGCTGGTAAATAATTTTGATTAGCAGCTTTTTTAAACCAAGCTACAGCTTGCTCAAAATCTTGTTCTACCGCTTCACCCTGATAATACATAGTTCCCAAGTAAAATTGACCTTTAGCATCTTCATTAATAGCGGCTTTTTTATACCACTGAAATGCTTGATTTATATCTAATTCCACTCCTTTGCCGTAATAATATAATTTACCTAAACTAGTTTGTGCTTGAGCATTATTTTGAGCAGCAGATTTTTTATACCATGATAATGCTACCGCAAAATTTTGAGTTACTCCTTGTCCAGTTTCATACATAAGTCCAAGATTATACTGAGCTTTAGAATTACCAAGGCTTGCAGCTTGACGATTCCATTTTTCGGCTTTTGGGAAATTTTTACCCTCCAAATACAATTCCCCCAAATTAGCCTGTGCGACGATATGTCCTCGGTTAGAAGCATTTAAAAACCATTGTTCAGCACGTTCTAAATCTTGTGTTACTCCTTCAGCATTTTTATACATGATTCCAAGCATATTTTGGGCATCTGCTATATTACGGGCTGCTGCTTTGTGATACCATAGAGAAGCTTGAGCTATATCTTTCGCAACTCCTATTCCATTATAATACATCATCCCAAGCTGATATTGAGAGTTAGCATTGTCAGAATCTTTTTTAAATACTTGAATTGCTTTACTATAATTTTTATTATTAAAATACACCATACCATTTTCAAAGCTATTACCAACATTATTGTTATAATACCAATAAATTATACCAGCTAATATGGCAAAAATGACAATCAATATTTTTTTAAACATTTGCTTATGCCTTTATCTTAAGTTAGCGTATCTTACTAAAGTACAGCAAAAATTATTCCTATTAAAATAATTTACTAAGGTATTACCAAAGTCCCTATTCCTTCATCAGTAAATATTTCTAATAATACTGCATGTTCAATACGCCCATCAATTATATGCACACCATGAACTCCACTTTGTACCGCATCTAAAGCACAATTAATTTTAGGTAACATGCCACCATTAATCGT
>DRQV01000057.1 GCA_011371325.1 Thioploca sp. | reverse complement strand
GTCAAATATACACTTGCTCCAGCCATAGTTCCACGTAATTTATCAAACCTAGTGCCTTTACCAGTTAACATAACTACTGGGGTGTTTTTTGACATATTATTAGACTTTATTTCTTTACAAACTTTATAACCATCAATACCAGGCAACATAATATCTAAAAAAATAATGTCATATACTGTTTTTTGGATGAATTCAAGAGCTTTTTCACCAGTTTCAGCAAAATCTATATCCATTCCAAATAAGCCTAACTGAATTTCCATAGATTTACGAACTGGTAAACTATCATCAACAACTAATGATTTTACTCCACTACTAGATGTATTTCCAGCTGCACTAAGTAAAGCTTTTTTAGCTTCATCATCAATTCCCTCACCATCACCAATGACTAATTCTGGTACATATTTATGTGCTTCAATAGTAACTTTATCTAAAACTTCTAAAACTCTTTTTAAAGTTAAAGGTCGTTTTAAATAAGCCTCCCCAGTATCATCTGGGACTACCTTAGCTACTTTAACAACTGGAATATTGCTATGATGTACACTGAAACTTCTCCAATTACCAAGGGCATCTGAATTATCAGCATCTACTAATATTATTTCAGCCGTTTCTCGTTTTTCAACCATTGTATATTGCCGACTACGAGATGCTGCTAATTTAAAAATACTACCAAGCGTATTTTGTTCATTTGGTGCTAAACCAAAAATTCCGACTTTGAAAATTTTATCCATAATGTTTCCAGTTGAATGTTTATTTTAAAATATGACTATTATTCAATAGACATCATGCAACATCTTAATTCAAAATTAATATTCTGTTGTGATTTTGTAGGTGGTTGGTCAATCTGTGAATATTCAAAAAACCGAATTGTAAAACGTTGTTTACCACTATTTATTTGTGGATAACAAGGATGTTCTGGTGGCATAACAACTTGAATTAATTGATATGTTGTATCACTATTTAAGGTCTGCTGATAAAAACCATTTGGAGCTAATTGCTGTGATATGCTAACACTATTACGAATCAAATATAAAACTAGTTGAGTAGCTTCATACAACGGCAATATTATTGATAACCATTCATTAAGTTGAGTTTGACGAGTTTTAGGAGTTTGTTGTAACCAATGATTAAAAATCGGCAGATCGCATGACACAGTACCACCTAAAATAGCTGTTCGTTGACGTAGTAATGTTAAAAAATGTTGTTTGGTTAAACTGTTTATAGTTTCATTGTCAAGTTTAGCTATTTGTTTTAATAAGGTAGTTGTTTGTATTAATAGGTTATCAATCCGATCACCATCAACTGATGGAGTAGATTGCCAATTTTTTAAAGTTTGAGCATAATAACTTAAATCTTTACTAAGTTCATTGCTAAGGTCAAAACGAATGATAAATTCTAACACTTGATTTAGGCCAATAATAACTGCACGACTATCCCAACCAGATGGTCCTTTTAGATGGTACATAATCCCAGCAAATAAATGTTCAAGACGTAGTAAATGCTTTATATGTTCATTGAACGGTTGTTCATAAACAGTTTTTTTCTTCACGAGTTAAATCCCAAGATTTTCCCAAGTTATAACTTGGATTTTGAAGCAGAATAAGCTTGATATTGTTTATGCAAAGTTACAACTTGTTGTTGTAGATCATAAAGATTAGTGTTATTGTAAATTACCTCATTGGCAATAGCAAGTCGTGAGTTTCGATCTGCTTGAGCTTTGAGTATTTGATCTATTTCTATTGTAGATAGATTGTCTCGTTGTTGTAAACGTTCACGTTGTAATTTTATTGGACAATCAACCACTAAAACTCGATCTACTGTATCTATTTGCTTAGTTTCCAAGAGTAAAGGAATACTTAATATGCAATAATCATTATTTAATTGGTTAGCTTTGGTTTCCATTATTTGTTTAATAACTGGATGCAAAATGGCTTCCAATTGTTGTCTTTGATTTGGGTCAGCAAATATAATCTGACGTAATTTAGCCCGATTAAGATTACCATTTTTAAGAATTATTTTATCACCAAAAATCTCTACAATAGTTTTTAATAGTGGTTGATTAGGTTGTACTAAATCATGGGCAATTTCATCAGCGTCAATAACTGGTGTACCAAGTTTACTAAAATAATCAGAAACCATTGATTTACCACTAGCGATCCCACCAGTTAAACCAATTTTTAAGAGCCTATCCATAGATTGATTAAATAATCTCCCCATATTAAATGTAGCCAGCCGGCTGTGGCTAAAAAAGGGCCAAATGGAATAGGTTTATCTTGACTTTGTATTTTTAAAATCACTAAACTAATACCAATTACTGCACCAACTAATGATGATAAAAAAATAATCCCTGGTATAGATTGCCAACCCAACCAAGCACCTAATGCAGCCAGTAATTTAAAATCACCATAACCCATACCTTCTTTGCCAGTTAATAATTTGAATCCCCAATAGACCGACCATAATGATAAATATCCAATCATTGCTCCAATAATACTAGTTTCAAGATTGGTATAAGTAGCAAATATATTAAATAAAATTCCTAACCATAATAATGGTAATACAATACTATCTGGTAATAGTAAATGGTCAAGGTCAATAATACTAGCTGCCAATAATGACCAAGTTAATAATAAAGCTCCGAACAATGGCCACCCATAACCAAATTTCCAAGCAGTTATTGCTGCTAATAACATACTACTAAATTCAATAATCGGGTAACGGATAGAAATCTTTTTATTACAGGAACTACAACGTCCACGTAAAAAAATATAACTTATTATTGGGATATTTTCTAATACTGTTATAGTATGTGAGCAATTTGGACAACGTGATGGGGGTAGAATTAGATCAAATTTTTCTGGAGTAATATTTGTAGATACTTCCAATAATTCGGCACAATCTTGTTTCCAGCTTCTTTGCACCATTATAGGTAATCTATGAATTACTACATTCAAAAAGCTACCTACAACCAGTCCTATAATGGCAGCAGCGATAATGACAGAATTAGGTTCAGTGATAAAATAATCCATGTTAATTGATTGTTATAAAGTTATATAATATTCTAGCACATGTTACCACTTCTTGATTTAATCATAATATTAGATATTATTGAGTTATTAGAATTTTTACTATTTTTTAACAGACAACATATCTCAACATATAGTGGCTGTTAATTTTACAATACTTGATTATTAATTAAACTTTAGCAATATCAAATATTTATTTGGTATATCTATGGTTTATAAAATAAGATTTTTTGTAGAATTACTAACAGAAAGCTAGATATGCTTATAGAAATAATGAATAATATGAAATCAAAACTATCAGATGAAGCTTATGTTAAACGCATATTCGTATAAGTAATTGAGGGTATTTAATATTGCATATCATTAATACTAAAGATCGCAGATAACATAGTTATAACTATTGCTCCTACTACTACACCTAAAATTAGAATTAATAATGGTTCTAACAAAGCTACTAAACTTGAGGTTTGCTGTTTAACTGATTTATCAAAATTTTCAGCTAGTTTGTCTAAAATTGTTGCTGTACGACCAGATTCTTCGCCAACTATAACTAATTGAGCCAATAAAACTGGAAATATCTTTTCATTTACTAGAGATTTACCTAGCCCAACTCCACTTCTAACTGCTTCTTCAATTCTATTCAGACCTTCTGTTAAAACTTGATTTTCCATGACTCCTTTAGTTATATATAGGCCTTTTAATAAGGGAATTCCAGCTCCTAACAATGAACCTAAAGTTCTACAAAAACGTGATGACTCTGCTTCCAAAATTAAATTACCCAATAATGGGATAGATAATATCATCTTATCACGTTGTAAACGTCGTTCTGGGGTTGTATCTAGTTGTTTCCAACCATACCATATTAATATTGGAATAAATATTAAACTCCAGCCATAAGTTTTTAGCCAGTCACTCATAGCTAATAAAAAAGCTGCTGATGATGGAATATTAGAACCCATATCTTCAAATAAAGTAGCAAATGATGGTACTACATATACCAGTAGTAATATTACACTGCCAATACCAACCACGAATAAGATAAAAGGATAAATCATAGATGATATGATATTACGTTTAGCCTCTTCAGCTGATGTCAAAAAATTGGCTAATTTAGGTAATAATTGTTCTAAAATTCCTCCTTCTTCACCTGCATGTACCATATTGATATACATGCGTGAAAATATTTCTGGTCTAGTTTGTAATGCTTCTGCTAAACTTTTTCCTTCTTTAACATCACGTCGTAAATTTTCTATTAATTCTCGCACTACTTGTTTTTCAGTAATTCCTTCCAATAACCCTAATGCTTTATCTAATGGTACTTGAGCTTCTATTAATGTACATAATCCATTAGTAAAATCAATCACATCCTTATTTTTAATAGACTGACGTTGAAATAGATTAACAGTCTCTGGTTGTTGTTCTATTTTTAAAGGTATTAATTGTTGATTTTGTAGATTAGTAACTACTTCTTGTTCATTTTCTGCATTTATTTGGCCTTCTTGAATCTTGCCTTCCACATCACAGGCTTGGTAGTTATATTGATGAATTGCCATAAGTTTAGAATTTTAGTAAAAGACATTTGAATGTTAACATGTTTTTTATTTTAACTCAACTATAATTGATTTAGAATGAAGCATAACCAAATATTAACTTGATCAGGTAATCATTATTCCAGTGTAATTAGTTAACTAGCTAAGGCGTTATCAATTAAATCTAATAATTCTGTTTCTTGGTAAGGTTTAGTTAAATATGCACTAACCCCTGCTGTTTTTGCTTGATTCTTATGTTTTTCTGTGGTTCTGGAAGTGATCATAAAAATTGGTAAATTTTGAGTAGCTTGATTAGCTCGTACATGGGCAGTGAGTTCCAAACCATTCATACGTGGCATTTCCATATCTACTAGCATAATATTTGGTTTAGTTTGATTCATTATTTCAATCGCTTCTACCCCATCTTTTGCTAATAAAACATTAAATCCAGCATCCTCAACTAATAATGATAAAGATTTTCGTACACTCAAAGAATCATCTACAATCATAATATTAGGAATATTATTTCCAACATCTTCAATTATTTCTTGGCTTTCAATTGGTTGCATTGTCATTTTGACCGGGGAACGTAATAATTCTGGTATATCTAGTAATGGTATTAAACTACCATCACCTAAAATACTAGCTCCGGATACACCACGTATATCTTTAACATAGTTACCCATACTTTTCATAACTAAATCATGGGTATCCAGTAGTTCATCTATTACCACTGCTGTGATACCGGTCTCTTCATGTACCAAAATGATAGGTCGTTTTTCTTGTTCATCAATAAATTCTTTATCACCCTTAATATGTAGTAAATCAGCTAGATATTTTAAGGCATAGACATCTTTACCTATTTTCAGAGTAAGTTCTTCTCCAACTTTATAAAATTCAGATATTCCAGCTGCTAAAGCTCTTTCTAAAGTATTACTAGGAATTCCAAAACGAAATTCTCCTACTCGTATTAATAATACATGCACTGTTACCAGAGTTATCGGCAATTTTATTATAATAGTAGTGCCTTTGCCAGTTTCAGAGATTAAATCTAATGTACCTTTCATTTCCTTAATAGTAGTGTGTACCACATCCATACCAACTCCACGGCCAGACATTTGGGTTACACCGGACTTGGTTGAAAAACCAGACATTAAAATTAACCTGGATAGTTCTTTTTCGGATAATTCTTGGTCTTCAGTAATTAGCCCACGTTGAATAGCAGAATAACGGATATTAGTATAATTTAGACCTTGACCATCATCTTGACATTTTACTACAATATTATTACCTTCCCGATAAAAACTAAGTTTAATAGTACCAATTTCTGGTTTATCCAACATAACTCGTTCTTCGGCAGTTTCTAAACCGTGATCAATTGAATTTCGTAAAATATGTTGCAATGGATCGCTTAAATTACTTACTACATCACTATCCATTAAAATATCAGTACCAGAAATTTCTAATTCTGCTTTTTTCCCGGTAGACCGACAAGTTTGCCTCACATTACGTTGCAATTTGGATAACAAAGTACTTGCAGGCACCATTCGAGTTGTCATAATGTTGGTTTGAAAATTTTTATTCAATCTTTCCTGACGAATTAACATTGTATCTAAATCGACTAAATCTTCTTGAATTGTCAGAGCTAATTCTCTATTATCAGCAATTGATTCAATAAAACTATGGGCTACACTATGCAGTTCGTTATATTCTTCAAATTCCAATGGGTCAAAATTTTCATCATATTGATTAGTTTGTTTATTTTCGCTTCCAACTCCTGTAATTCCACGTATATCAACTAAGTTTTCTAATTCAAAAGTTTTTTCATGTAAAACTAAATCTTGTTCGGTTAATAAACGGGTATTACGCACAACATGCCTCATTCGTTCCTGAATTTGCCCTAATGAAATTGATAATTCTCCAACCAAACGCATTAATTCATCAATTGTTTTAGTTGGAACTCGCAAAAATTGTTCAACTTCACCAGTAGCAGTAGGTTTAGCTGTTTTTTTAGCAGGAGTTTTATTTTCAGCCTTAGTTTCTGAGGTAACGGGAGAAGCTACTTGAGTTGAAATTGGTGGAGCATCTAATTTACCCTTATCAATTCTATTTGCCCAATCTAAAACCGATTGTAGAACTTGCAGAGCTTGTTCTGGTGCATCGTCTTGTCCCAGCAATGAATCAACCATCATTTCGATACAATCAGCAGCTTCCACCATAGTATCGGTCAATTCTTTTGGTGGAATAACTTTATGTTTTGCTAAATATTCTAAGGTATCTTCCAAATGGTGCCCCATATTGGCAATACCTTTAATACCAATGATATTAGACGAACCTTTTAGAGTGTGAGCAAGTCTCTGAGCTTTTTCAATTTCAGATACATCCGCTCCTTGGATAATATTCTGAATTGCCTCAGAAAATTCTTGAGCGTGTTGTGGAGTTTCTTGTAAATAAGCTTCTAATAATTCCGGATTCACATCTTCAGGAATAGTTAATGCTACGTCTTCTGGACTAGCTTGAATTTGTCGCTTGTTTACTTCATCTTCTTCCTCTTCTTCAGCACTAGAACCAGCCATGAGCTGAATTGCTAAAGCTGTGGCAGCTTCATCATTTAAAGGTTGTTGCCAAATGGATAATCTAAAATGTTCTACTAATGGCAAAACTCCAGTAGTAGGATTAGTAAAATATCCTAATAATAAATCTGGCCAGTTTTCTAATACTGGTTTGGCAGTAATACGATTTGCTAATTCTAAAGTACTAATTGCCATGACATTATCAATGATAAAGGCACAAACAGTTTGCAATCCTTCTAAACCTACCATTTCAGCCGCAACATTTAAACGTTGTACTTGTTCAGTATAATTTTCAACTGCTTCAACATTATCTGAAGTCATGATACGATCAAGTTCTTTAGCTAAATCTTCTTTAGCAAATTCAAGCTCTCCAGTGAGAATTTCTATTACTTCAGCACTACCCAAAGAAATATCTGTATTTACTTCTATATTGAGTGGGATTAAATTTTCATTTGGAGGAGGTAAATTTTCAACAGGAGTGGCCACTGGAACTTCAGGAGTCAATTCTTCTTTGGTTGCTTCTGCATTAGTAGCAGGAGTTGTCAATAAAACTAACAATTTATCACTAGCATCCGCATCTAATGGAATGGGCCAAGTGGGTTCTTGCAAAAAATTTACTAACTCAATAGCACCTGTTTCTGGAGTAGTTAAATATTCCAATACTTTGGTTGGCCATGAAATAAATTGCGGTTGACTGGCAAGTTTATCATCTTGTTGACTAGCAAGCATTATATTATCATTGATAAAAGTGCAAACTTCTTGCAAACCAGCCAAATTAGCCATTTCAGCTATATCCCAAATTTCTTGTACTTTATTTGTATATTCTTCAATTGCTTCTAACAAATCTGGATTATCATTTTTCATAGACATACATATCTCAAGAGCGGCTGATAACCCCTCAGTTAAATCAACAATCTGGCTACGCACTAGTTCCAATACATCTGATGCTGCCAATTCAATAGTTGGTAAAGTTGGTATTAGATGTTGCTTTAGTTCTGTAATATTTTCTGGTGGTATAGGCCATTGTTGTAATTGAGTCAACAAAGCTTCTACACCTTGGTTTGGATTCTGTAGGTAATTTATGACTAACTTAGGCCAGTCTAATAATAATTTTTGGGCATTACTTCTTACTTCTATAGGTTGCCCACCAAGTTTCATCACATTATCATTTATAAAAGTACAAACTTCTTGTAAACCAACTAAATTAGCCATTTCCGCAGCATCCCAAACTGATTGGACAAGTTCGGTATATTCTGATACTGCCATTAATAAATCATCATCTTCGGCATTGATTAATTTAACTGAATTTTCTGCTAATTCTTTTTCTATATCAATCAATTGACCAACTAATAATTCGATAATATCTTCACTGGCTAAGTTTATTTTAGGAGTTACTTCTGGTTTAGGAAGTTCTATTTCAGTATGAGGTTCTTCTAGCGTTTCATTTTTTGGTAGTAAATTAACTAACCAATCAACTTCTGATGGTAACGGCCATAGTTCATTTTGTAAATGGCTTACCAATGGCTGAACTTGGTTAGCTGGGTCTTGTAAATAAGCAATGGTAAGTAATGGCCAAGCGGTCAATATTTCCTGAGTTTTACTTCTTTCTTCTAATGATAAGCCACCAATAGCCATCACATTATCATTTATAAAAGTGCAAACTTCTTGTAAACCAATTAAATTAGCCATTTCCGCAGCATCCCAAACTGATTGGACAAGTTCGGTATATTCTGATACTGCCATTAATAAATCATCATCTTCGGCATTGATTAATTTAACTGAATTTTCTACTAATTCTTCTTCTATATCAATCAATTGACCAACTAATAATTCGATAATATCTTCACTGGCTAAGTCAACTTTTGGTAATAATGGAATTGATTCTATTTCGGGTATTATATCTGTTAATTCCTCATTTTGTAAATTAGTATTTAAGTAGTCTTGCTCTTTTTTAGAATTAGAAATTTCAGTTTCTATAAAATTAGAATCTAAATTTTCTACTAAATCATCAATTATAGGCTCATCATAAACAACATCTTCTGATTTCTCGTCTACCAATTTATCCGATTCATCAGTAATAATGTCTTCAGCTAAATTTATTTCTAGTATATCCGAGCCATTTAAAATTTTAGTTTCTAATTCATCATTAATTATTTCTTCTTGTAGATCTAACGATTCATCAATAATATCTTCTTCAGTTAAATTTATTTCTGGTATATCCGAGTCATCTAAAATTTTAGTTTCTAATTCATCTTCTGAAATAGTTAAATTATCTTGATAAATATTCGGAGTTATCGGTTCATCCAAAGTTATTGGTTCTTCTACAACATTATTTTCTTCTATATCTTCTGTAATTTTTTCTATATTATTCTCAAACTCTTCCATAGTTGGAATTTCTATATTAGTTATATTTGGTATATCGTCAAGATTATTACCTTCAATTATAATATCATCCATCGATAATTCATCATCTTTTATAACATTATTTGGGTTAGGATTTTTTACCGTATTAGATAACAATGGTTCTATATCCTCACTTTCCATTATATCATCATCAATTGCACTAATGCTAGTCATAACAGGTAAATTTGGTAATTCTAAACTAGAATTAAACGTTTGCTTGGGATTATCTGAGATTAATGCTTCAATATCAGAGGCTATATCAAGACTTCCGGCAACGAGTGGCAAATCATCTTTAATTAAAGCTGTTATATCAATTATTTCAGCTTCATTTAAAACATGGCTATATAAATTTTTAGCTGTTTTTGTATCATCAGAGCCAATTGCCTTATTAATCGCTTGTTCTATTTGTTTAGATGATAATTCTGATGCTAATTTTTGAATAGAATTTTTACTTTCTTGATTAGGGTTATTTTCTGGTTTTATCTTTGGTTCAATAGGTTTAGTTTCTATAATTCCAATTGCATAATCTTTTACAAGTAAAATTGCTATATATTCGGCATGTTTTTTTGATGCAGTAATAGGCCAATTATCTTTACAAATATACGCAACTATATCTTTAGTCCCTAATTCTGGTGATAATAAATATTCTAAGACTAATTGTGGCCACAGATTTAATTGTTCATGTAATAATTTTTTTTGTCTATTTGATTTAAAACTACATTCAAATATATTATCATTAATGAAAGTACAAATTTCACAGAATCCATTTAACCCTAATTCTTTAGCAAATTCCCATAAATCTTGTAGAATATCAGTATATATTTCAATAGCTTCTAAAAACTCTGATTCAATAATATTGAGAGCCATAATCTTATCTAAATTTTTTGATAATTCATCTTTTTTTTCTATTATTTTATGGGATAAAATCGTTAGTTGTGGATGTTTATCAGAAGAAGATTTTGCCGGAATATTGTTTTTCATAATATTTTAGTAATATTATCTACTGTTTCTTCACTAATTTTGCAGGTTAATTATATTTAACACATCATTATATATTGAAATAATTAGTTTTTCAAGCTTCTTTAGGTAATTATGCTGTCTATTAATATTTCAGATAATTTTTGTAACATGTTGTTATTAAAGTTATTTTAAAAAAGCTTTAAGATAAAGTTTAGAAAGCAAAGATGTGATTAGATTGTGAAATGTCTAGCAGGAAATTTAGCTAAATCAGCATTATGTTTAAGGAATTTATGAAAGATTTCAACTTTGTTGTAATCTTATCCGTTCTCCAATTTATGGAAATCCATTGGTACCTATTTCAACCAAGCTGATAGCAAGCTATAGCCGTCTTGTCCAGAAGCGTTAATTTCCAAGGAACTACCGGTATTTTAACTTTGCATCAAGTTGATTGATATAAAAGCTTTTTCAAGTTAATGACAGCAAATCTCGATCTATTCCCACAAGATTCACATTGGTAAATAGGATAACTTTAGTTCGTTCTTCGTTTAGGCAAACGAATTTCCATCAAGTTTTATCTGATTATTACCAAAAACTATCGTGATACCCTCTTTTCTTAAATTGCGGATAACGAGAACTTCCTTGAAAAAAACGATTAAATACCAATTGCAGATGGATAAACGGCTGTTAACTGGCATAGTTTGTACACCTACGGAAAATTAATCGAATCGCATTCAACTGTTTTTTTAAGTGTAAAAGCTGAAGATTTTAAGCCAGCATGTTTCTTCCATTCTCCCAATTCCATGTGAAACGAGACCACAAGCTTGTTTAAAGTTCCTGTAAGTTGGGTCTAATGACTAAGTCAATCATTTGTTATGGTCTTAAGTTAATAGCATGGAGTGGTTAGTTATTACTGAGTATTATAACTTATTAAATGGTTCTGCTCTCTTTATTAATTCTTCCATTCCACTTGGATCTTTTGGGTTGCCAGGATGGATACAAGTAGCTGGGCAAATTTCAGCAGCTTCAACTAGTTGGGCATAAGTACCGCTATTTAAATCACCTAATGTTGCTTGTTTGCTATCATTATATATAAACATCATACCATTTATATTTAAACAATCATTACAGCTAGTACATAAATCACTATCTATCCAAGGGTCATTAAATACAACTTCTTCTACAACTTCCTCTATAATTTCTTCTTTAGAGCCAATTTCTTCTTCAATAATCTCTTTTTTTTGAGTTAAAATTGGAGCTGGAGAAGATCGTTTTTTAATAGGGGCAGTTAAATCCATTCCTAATAAAATCTCGGATAATTTCTGCATAGTTTCACTGGCTGTTTCTCGACGAGCTTGTTCTAATTGTTCAGCTTGTGTAGCTTGCAAAGCTTCCAGTTCAGTCTGAGCTATAGCCTGAGTTTCAGTTTTAGTTGTTTGTACAGCAATATCAACATATTTATTATTAATACCAGCCAATTCTTGTAAAGTATGCCAATAATTTAATCTATCTCGACAAGCAACTATAAGTGAACGTGATACTACTAGTTTATGCAATTCTCCCCGTTCATTCACCGCCCAAACAAATGGTAGCTTTTTGTAATCTTCCCAACCAGCAGTAGATAAATAAGTTTCAATTGGAATTAAAGCCTCATTTTCATAGCCAATTGCTACAGTACGAAAATAACTTCTGAGATATGGAACTAATAAGGTGTAATCAGCAAATGTAAAAGCTAATTCAATATCAATAACTTCATCATTTACATCCTTATATTGAAATTTATGTTTAGCCCAATCTAGTTCTGGTTGTGGGTTTCCAGCAAAATTTACTCGATCAGCAGCAGAATCTCCAGATTCTGGATTTACATGAAAAAATGGATGAGCTCTACTTTCAAGAGCAGCTCCAGCTACTAACCAGGCATTAATTCCATGAATAACAGAACTTTGCATTCCTGTATTAATAATATGTAAACTAGTTCTAGTAGTATCCAAAGCTAATAAAAATTGCTCTGTTAAATGCTCATGTCTGGCAGAAGATGACTGTGATACCATAGCTTGCCGATGACTAATTCCAAAATAACCTAGTTCAAATCGATAATTTGAAAAGTTTTCATCGTTAGTAGAATGAGGGTTATCATGAGCTCGAACTCCTATTAATACATGAACTGGTTGACCAGAACTTAGTAATCTCGATAATGCTGGCATTCCGTCACCGGCTACCCTATCGGCAGATTCTAATGCAATTACTACTGGTAAAACTAATAGTTCTTCTTTAGAAAATGCTTCCCAACTAAAGTTAGCAAACCAAGGATCATGTAAAGCTGAATCATATACATTATCTAATTCTAATTTAGCAATTCGCACTGCTTTAAAAACTTTAGCAAATTTTTTGGATTGCTGTTCAAAAACTATTCTAGCTTTTTCTGTTGGTTCTGGTTCAATACTGGCTTCAATAGTTATGTTATTATCTAGCCAGTCACCTTTTATTCCACCAAGATGAATGATTCTAACTAAAATTGTTTCATTTTCTTGGAGGAAAGCTTCCAAAACCTGCAAAATATTACTAATTCTAATCCTACGTTCAGGTGACATTATCACTGAACCTTTTGAATGGGTCATTATTTCAGATAAAGCCATTGGATCAAAACGATCACCAGCACTACCAACGCTATCTCTTATCATTTTTGGTTCTATGGATTCATCTGATTTACTCCATTCTATTTCCAATAGCTTTTTTAAATCATCTACATATTGTGCAATCTTATCTTTAAAATCAGCTTGCCGAATAATCAAACGACTACTAATAGCATGATTTAACAAATGGATAGCAACAAAACGACCGTAACCGAGCAATTGTACTTCAGGTTGAATAGCATCTAATAATTTATTAAAATCAGCTACAAAACGATCATTATTATTGGTATCTAAATTTAGTTCTTGTTGTAATACTTGTCCAGCTTGAGATAGCATTGGAATTGCTAAAACTGGCCCTTCAGGAAGAGTTTCACGCAAATAACGTTCTAAACGAGGCAAATTATCTTTTAAAATTCTGGCATTTTCAGCACCTGGTGCAAATAATTCAACTATATCCCATAATTCGGGAACGGCCGATTTAACTAATTGATTGGCACCTATTTCAGTATCTTCTGCTGGATAAAGAAATAGTGGGTAATCATAACGTATTTTTGAGGCATTTCGGTAAGCATGTAATAATGCTGGAACGTAATTTTCGGTAATTGCTTCACTAGCACTATTAGGATCACCTAAATGAAAGCGACGTAAGGAATGTTCTTCATCATCTGTTATTTCTTGATTTGTCGTTGGAATATAAGGTATTGTATTATCGGTAATAACTTCTTCTGCAACAGTTGATTTTTTAGGATTAGAAAATCCTAAATCAAACTTATAATCAGAATAATCAGATGCCTTCATTACCGTCGAACCTTGCATATATGTCTCCTAAATTTAATTGCTAACTGTATCAACTTCAGACCATAATTTTTCTAGTTGGTAAAAATCTCGAGTTTCTGGTTGCATTATATGGACAATTATATCACCCAAATCAACTAATACCCATTCTCCAACGTTATAACCTTCATTACCTAAAGGTCTCTCTCCATAAGATTTGGCTTTTTCTATTAAATGTTGTGCCAATGCTATAACTTGACGACCCGTATTACCAGTAGCAATTACCATAAAATCGGTGATACTACTTTTATCACGCACATCAAGCACTTCAATATCATGTGCTTTTTTGTCTTCCAAAGCATCTTTTATAATAGTAAGTAATTGTTCTATCTTCATAATTATCTATTATACTCCCTACATCTATAAAGTTGTTGAACATTTATAATATCTAAAACAGCAGGTGGGAGTAAACAATTAGGATTTTTTCCAGTTGCGATTATATCACGAATTTGAGTTGCAGAGATGTTTAAAGTAGGAATATCTTGAATCCAAATTTTACCAGCAATTTGCTTTGTTAAAACTTGGGGATCATTAGTTTTATATTTCCGTAAGAAAGCATTAATAGTTGTAGTTGATAGGTTATATTGTTCTCGATCAACTACAATTATATGAGCTAAATCTATTATATATTCCCAATTATACCAATTAGATAGCCCCAAAAATGCATCCATACCTAAAATCAGACCTAGTGAATTTTTTGGGTAATCAGCACGTAAACTATTTAAGGTATCAAAAGTATAAGATAACCCTTGTCGTTGTAATTCACGATCATCAACAATTAAACCTTCGATTCCATTTATGGCAGCTTGTATCATTTGCAAACGTTGTTGATTAGTTGCATTAGGTTGTGTTTTATGAGGTGGACATCCTGCTGGAATTAAACGTACTTGGGCTAAACTTAATTTTTCATATAGCTCAATGGCTAATCTTAAATGGCCATTATGAATTGGATTAAAAGTTCCGCCAAAAATTCCGATGATTTTGTGCATTTTGAAAGGTGGTCAAATTGGCTTGTTTAAGTTATTTTAGCATAATTTTTCTTTGATATTATACTGGAGGATGTGAAAATAAATTATGTAATGAAAACATTATGGTCTCGTTTGGCCAATCAGTTTCTGATTCACTAATAATCATTTTCAATAGCAGTGCAAAATTTTATTTAACTTTTGGATGAACCGATTTTGTTGGTTAACTGATTTATCAAAATTTTCAGCTAGTTTATAATTATTGCTGTTGCGAATAGTTTGAGTTTGGGAATCTTGTAAATATCTTAAGGTTTAAACAAGATTATGCAGGATTAGATGAATAGGATTATAATCCATAATAATCTTGTTCAAAAGATTTACTTCACGGACAGACTGTAAATATAAGTAGCTAAGAGATGTACTTTAGCCTCACCCAAGAATTTACCATGAGCTGGCATCCGGCCTTGACGGCCTTTAGTAACAGTCTCTGTGATATCTGCCACTGAACCACCATATAACCAAATATTATCAGTTAAATTAGGAGCTCCCATAGCTTGTGTACCTTTACCATCAGGACCATGACAAGCAAAACAGATGCGTTTAAAAATTTTCTCACCTTCAGCCGCAGCAGTTGCATCATGTTCAGCAGAACTTAGGCTCAATACATATTGAACAGCATTATTAATATCAGCATCGGTAGCTAAACCATTCATTTTTCCAGATGGCATCATGCCTTGCCGACCGTTCATAATAGTAGTTTTAATAGTCTCAGGACTGCCACCATACAACCAATCATCATCCCGCAAGTTAGGAAATCCTTTCACTCCACCAGCATCAGAACCATGACAAACCGTACAATAGTTCATAAACAAACGATGACCTATTTTTACCGCTTCCGGTTGTTTCACTAACTCGGCAATTGGTTCACTTTGATACTTGGTAAAAATGGGGGAATATAGCTCTTCTGCAACTTGCATTTCCGCTTCATATTCTCCAACTTCAGTCCAGCCAAGAAAACCTTTGAAAGAACCTAAACCTGGATATAGTAGTAAATAAATGGTGCTGGTGAATAAACTGATATAAAATAAGTATAACCACCACATTGGTAGCGGATTATTATACTCCGCTAAATCTTCATCCCATACATGACCCATAGTTTCAACTTTTTTCTCTGGATCGGGTTTGTTACCAGAAAGCCATATAATCAACGCAAAACACCCTAAAATGCCGCCTACAGTCGGAATGATGATAAACCATTCCCAAAATTGACTAGTGAATACACTACTGTCAAACATTGTTGTTACTCCTTAGGATTGAGTCATCATCATCGATTAGTGAATTAGCCGCATTATTAAAAGTAGCTTTTCGTTTTTTATCATAAGCCCAAGCTATTACTCCAAAAAATGCCAACATAACTACAATCGTCCATATTGATTGAAAAATTGC
>DRQV01000056.1 GCA_011371325.1 Thioploca sp. | reverse complement strand
TGTTAAAGATACTACATTTAAGTAATAATATAAGTCTTCATTTAAATTATTAATATCAGACTCAGTGGTTATTGCAGCAATAATGCGAGTATTAAGAGGTACTGGTTCTCTGCTACCAGTTCGTAAAAAACTATGATTTTTTAAACTGCTTAATAGTCTTGACTGTATGATATTATCCATATTAGCTATATCTTTCATAAATAACGTACCACCTTCAGCTTGTTCTAGTCGAGCTGGTAAAAAATTATCTTGACTACCAAATAGCTCAATAGCTTGGCTTTCAGTATTCATACCAGCTACTTGCATCATTATGAAAGGTCCGTCTTGACTATTTTTATGAATATAACGAGAAAATAAAGTTCGGCCACTACCAGGTTCTCCCTTAATTAAAATTGGAGTATTATGTAAATTAATCCGATGAGCTTGATCACGCAATACCAACATAATATCACTATGACCTAGTGGTTCGGTAATAAATTGTTCTCGTAATTCATTATGTTCTTTAACGAAATTAGTTTCTTTTAAAGCTTTCTCAATAGTGAGCAATAATTTAGAAATAGACAAAGGTTTTTCAATAAAATCATAAGCTCCTAATCGAGTAGATTCTACTGCTATTTCGACAGTTCCATGGCCAGACAACATAATTACAGGGCTATCTTGTAATAAACCACCTTCTTTCCATTCTTTTAATAATGAAATACCATCGATATCAGGCATCCAAATATCTAATAAAATTAAATCTGGAGGCTGCTCAGTTCTTAGTTGCCGAGCAGTTTTACCATCTTTAGCAATACTAACGGTAAAACCTTCATCTTCTAGGATTTCTTGCATTAAATCACGAATATCTGGTTCGTCATCAATAACTAATATATGTGCTGTCATGGTTTTTAATGCCTTTTAGTATTTAATTAATTTCATCGGTTAAGATATTACTAATTAAACATTAATAATCAACCTATTCCCAATTTTTTTTCTAAGTAATGAATATTAACTCCACCAGCTAAAAACATAGCATCAGTAAGTAAATTTTTATGTAAAGGAACATTGGTTTTTATACCATCTATAATTATTTCATCTAATGCAATTCGCATCCGTGCCATTGCCGAATCACGACTATCACTATGAGTAATTAATTTACCAATCATCGAGTCATAATAAGGTGGAACTCGATATCCACTATAAATATGCGTATCAACTCGTACTCCTGGACCACCAGGTGCATGATAACGAGAAATAATTCCAGGGCATGGTAAAAAACTATCTGGGTCTTCAGCATTAATCCGACATTCAATCGCATGACCATGAACTTTAATGTCTTCTTGCTTATAAGTTAAAGTTTTGCCAGCCGCAATTAATAATTGTTCACGTACGATATCAACTCCAGTAACTAATTCGGTAACTGGATGTTCAACTTGTAATCGAGTATTCATTTCAATGAAATAAAATTCACCGTTTTCATATAAAAACTCAAAAGTTCCAGCCCCACGATAACCAATATCTCGACAAGCTTGAGCACAACTTTCACCAATTTCACGTCTTTGTTCGACAGTAATACCAGGAGCTGGAGCTTCTTCAATCATTTTCTGATGACGACGTTGCATAGAACAATCTCGTTCACCTAAGTAAATAGCATTGCCATGACTATCTGCTAATACTTGAATTTCTACATGACGAGGATTTTCAAGGTATTTTTCCATATAAACTTTATCATTACCAAAAGTAACTCCAGCTTCGCCTCGAGTTAGAGAAATTGAATTTAGTAATGCAGCTTCACTGCGTACTACTCTCATTCCTCTACCACCGCCGCCGCCAGTAGCTTTAATAATAACTGGATAACCTATTTCAGATGCTATACGAAGATTTTTTTCGTTATCATCATCTAATATTCCATCTGAACCGGGAACACAAGGAACTCCTGCTTGTTTCATTTTAGTAATTGCAGATACCTTATCCCCCATCATACGAATTGTATCTGGACGTGGCCCTATAAAAATAAAACCACTATTTTCAACTTGTTCTGCAAAATCAGCATTTTCTGCTAAAAAGCCATAACCAGGATGAATTGCAACTGCATCAGTAACTTCGGCAGCACTAATAACAGCTGGAATATTAAGATAACTGTCGTTTGAAGGTGGAGGACCAATGCACACTGATTCGTCAGCTAATCGTACATGTTTAAGATCACGATCTGCGGAAGAATGTACTGCCACAATCTTAATCCCCATTTCCCTACAAGCTCTTAAAATCCGTAATGCAATTTCACCTCGGTTAGCTATAACAACTTTAGATAGCATGTACTTTTATCCTTTTGTTATTCCAGCGTAGGTTCAATAAATCATGTAAAATAATTCCTACGCATGGAGATGAATTACCCAATTACAAACAATGGTTCACCATATTCCACTGGTATACCATTATCAAGTAAAATTTTAGTTATAATACCAGCTTTGTCAGAAGTAATTTGATTGAGAATTTTCATAGCTTCAATAATACACAGAGTTTCTCCTTCAGTAACCATCTGACCTTCTTCAACAAAAGGTTTGCTAGTTGGTGATGGAGAACGATAGAATGTGCCTACCATTGGAGAGCTTATAATATGTCCTTTAAGTTTATTTTCATCTGTTGCCGGTATAGATTGTTGAGTAGCAACTGGTGGTGCTATAGGCATAGCCTGTGGTACTGTTGTTGATGCTACTGGTATATTTGAATAACGGCTAATACGAATAGAATCATCACCTTCGTGAATTTCTATTTCTGCTATTTCTGATGATTTAACAAATTCTATAAGTTTTTCAATTTTTTGGATGTCCATGAGTCTTCCTCGATTCCGACAAAATAGACAGTGTTGCTTGTAAAGCTAAATTATACCCTTGTGCTCCAAGCCCGCTAATAACACCAACTGCTATATCTGATAAATAAGAATGGTGTCGAAAAGTTTCACGAGCGTGTATATTAGATAAATGTACTTCTATAAATGGAATAGCAACGGCTAATAAAGCATCACGTAAAGCAATACTTGTATGAGTAAAAGCTGCTGGATTGATTACAATAAAATCAATATTACGAGCAGCATGAATTTGTTCTAACAGTTCATGTTCAGCATTGCTTTGAAAAGCAGTTAGATTATGTCCAGCAGTTTGTGCTGCTTTAACAAGCATATGATTAATATTTGCTAAGTCAACTTGACCATAATGTTGTGGTTCACGCTT
>DRQV01000055.1 GCA_011371325.1 Thioploca sp. | reverse complement strand
GATAGTGAACGATATAGAGATGAAAGACGTTCACCAGTTATTGAACGTGAACAATCTCAGGCATTTGATAAAAGTACTTTAATATCTTCCGAACCAATTACAGTGATATTGTCAACGAATGGCTGGGTGCGAGCTGCTAAAGGTCATGATATTGATCCAAATAGTTTAAATTATCGAGCTGGAGATAAATTCGCAAGTTCCGCTTATGGCCGTAATAATCAACAAGTAGTATTTTTAGACTCTGGTGGTAGAAGCTATTCAGCTTTAGTACATACTTTGCCATCTGCTCGTAGCTCAGGAGAACCATTAACTGGCCGTTTTACACCAGCCAATGGGGTTAATTTTACCAATGTATTGTTGGGAGAACCAAATGATTCCTATTTATTTGCCTCAAGTGGTGGTTATGGATTTATTGTGAAATTAGCAGATTTATATACCAAAAATAAAGCTGGCAAGGCTATCTTAACTTTACCAACTAATTCCAAAATTTTACCACCATTATTAATCACTAATTTAGCTAGTCAATACTATATTGTTATAACTAGTGCTGGCTATTTATCAATTGTTTCAGTGGCGGAATTACCTCAATTATCCAAAGGTAAAGGAGTTAAACTACTTAATATCCCAGCTAAAAATAAAGATGAAACGATTATTATCTTAAATATAATAGAATTAACAAGCATAAATGCGATAACTTTGTATTCTGGGAAACGGCATTTAACTCTTAAAAACCGTGATATTGAATCTTTTAAATGTAAAAGAAATAAGCGAGGCCAAAAATTGCCAAGAGGATTTCAGAAAATAGATAGTATAAAGATAATACCTACAAATTTTGGGACTTTAATTTAACTAAAGTTGAATCAAAAAATTTAGTTGATAAAGTCGATCTTATGTTAACAATCTAATTAATCCATAATATGGCTGCTTTTGAATATATAGCATTAAATAAATCTGGTAATACTAAAAAAGGAGTATTGGAAGCTGATACAGCTCGTCAAATCCGTCAACAATTACGAGAAGCAGATTTAATACCTTTAAGCATAAATACAGCTGCTAAACGCAAACAACGTTCAATTACTATCAGTGCTACTGACTTAGCATTATTAACTCGACAATTAGCTACTTTAGTCCGTTCTGGTTTGGCTTTGGAAGAAGCATTGCGAGCAATTTCGGAACAAACTGATAAAGCTAAGTTAAAGAGTATGTTATTGGCAGTACGGTCACGAGTATTAGAAGGTCATAGTTTGGCTGATGGTTTACAAGATTTTCCTAAAATTTTTCCAACTGTTTACCGTTCTACAGTTGCTGCTGGCGAACAATCCGGACATTTAGATTTAGTTTTAGAGCGTTTGGCTGAATACACAGAAAATCGACAATATATTCGGCAAAAGACTTTATTAGCTTTATTTTATCCGGCTTTGTTAAGTAGTGTAGCAATATTAGTTGTAATAGGACTGTTAGCTTATGTAATACCGCAAGTAGTACAAGTTTTTGCTAATATTAATCAACAATTGCCTTGGTTAACTCGTGCTTTAATTACGGTTAGTGATTTTTTACGAAATTGGGGAATATGGTTATTGCTATTATTAATAACTATTGGAATGTGGTTACGTTATCTATTACGTTTTGAACGAATGTTAATAGTTTTCCATAAATTACTGCTTAAAATGCCTTTAATTTCACATTTGGAATTAGGTACTCAAGCAGCACGTTTCACCCGTACTTTAAGCATTTTGACTGAAAGTGGAGTACCAATGTTAGAGGCATTGCAAATCACCAGTAAAGTTTTATCTAACCGTTTATTATGTAAAATTATAGAAGATGCAACTGATAAAGTTAGAGAAGGAAGTAGCTTGCATAATGCGTTAGAACAAAGCCATTTATTTCCTCCAATGATGATATATTTAATTGCTAGTGGAGAAACTAGTGGTAAGCTTGATAATATGTTAGAACGTGCAGCTATAATGCAAGAAAGGGAATTGGAAAGCTTAATAGGAGTAATCTTAGGTTTGTTTGAACCGATATTAATTTTATTAATGGGTGGTATGGTATTAACTATTGTACTGGCTATCCTTATGCCTATTTTTGAATTAAATCAACTTATTAAGTAATTAAAACCCAAATCCTAACAGAGTAATATCATCTTGTTTGCTCTGACAAACCATTTATTTGCTACACGGGAAGCTACTTATCACCTTTTCTTAAATTGCGGATAACGAGAACTTCCTTAAAAAAACGATTAAATACCGACTTTTTTTACAAGTTTTAATCATGTTGTAAATGACACCAAATTAAATGTGTAGCTAATTTTGTTAATTCAGGTTCAATATAACGGCATTTTTCCATAACAACTGGACAACGAGTATGAAAACGACAGCCAGCTGGTGGATTTAATGGCGAAGGAACATCACCCTCAAGTAATTTATTTTCATGAATTATATCTGGGTCTGGGATTGGATTAGCAGCAATTAGAGCTTTAGTATAGGGATGTTGAGGAGATTTAAATAAATCTTTAGCCGATGCAACTTCAACTATTTTGCCTAAATACATTACTGCAATTCGATCTGCAATATATTGGACAACATTCAAATCGTGGGAAATAAACAAGTAAGATAAATTATATTCAGCTTGTAAATCACGTAATAAATTAATTATTTGAGCTTGAATAGAAACATCTAACGCTGATACAGCTTCATCACAAATAATAAATTTAGGGTTTAATGCTAATGCTCTAGCAATTCCGATTCGTTGCCTTTGACCACCAGAAAACTCATGTGGATAGCGAGATCGATAAGAAGGAGATAAACCCACTCGATCAAGTAATTTATTAACTCGTTGTTCTAATTTAATTCCTTTAGCAATTCCATGAACTTTAATAGATTCTCCTATAATATTGCCTATTGTCATACGAGGATTGAGAGAACTGTATGGGTCTTGAAAAATGATTTGCATATGTTGTCTTATACTACGCAATTCAGATTTTTTCATTTCTAATATATTTTTACCTTCAAAATAGACTTCGCCAGAAGTTGGTTCTAATAAACGTAATAAAACTCGTCCAACAGTAGTTTTACCACAACCAGATTCCCCAACTAAACCAAGAGTTTCACCAGGATAAATTTTAAAAGAAATGCCATCAACAGCTTTTACCAAACCAGAAACTTTAGATAAAAAACCGCTATGAACTGGAAAATATTTACATAAATTTTGAGCAGATATAATTGGCATTTTTTAACGAATAATATTATCTATACCTAATTCAAAAGTATTAATTTTATTATTAACTTTTACCTTATAAAGACCAGAAGTTAGACCGGCAACATCAAGTGGGATCACTTCGGCAAACGTTTGTTTAATTTTGTTAGGACAAATTGGACGAGGTTTAGCAGTTATTTTTAAAGTTAAAGTATCTCCTTTTTGTTCTTCAGTAATCTGATTGATTGTAGTGCAAGAGTTTGGCAAATTACCAACTGCAACTATGTTTACCTCTATTGGAAATAACTCTGTTACTAAAATTCTAATATCTTCGATTACCACCTCATTTGGATTAATTTGTTTAATATCCGATCTCATTTGGGTAGCTATTGGTTGATTAGCTGATGAAGAACAAGCTACCAAAATAAGATTTGCTAAAATTATTAATAATCTGCACATATTCACTCCAAGTTAATGTTTAGTCGATACCCACAATAATATTATGCTACCAATACTACCTAATGCGATACCTAATGGCAATATACCTAAATTAAATATATTCCAAGTTTTTAACCCTAATATAACACTGGCACTAATTATAAATGCACAACCAATCAACATCAGTATAATTCTCTCATGCCAAAGTTTAGTTTCTTCTCGCATCTGTTCTAATTCATTATTAAGTCGTTTTAGATGAATAGAATCAGTTTGATGCTGCATTAAAGCTTCATGTACAAGCATTGGCAATTCTGGCAAATTTCCGGCCCATATTGGGGCATTATTACGAATAGATTTTAAAAAAGCTCGGATTCCAACCCGTTCATCCATCCAACGTTCTAGAAATGGTTTCGCTGTCTGCCATAAATCCAACTCAGGATAAAGCTGTCGTCCTAACCCTTCAATATTTAATAAAGTTTTTTGTAATAGTACTAATTGTGGTTGAATTTCCATTTGAAAACGTCTAGCTGTTTGAAATAAGCGTAACAGCACCATCCCAAAAGAAATTTCTTTTAATGGTTTATCAAATATTGGTTCACAAACACTGCGAATTGCACCTTCAAATTCCTCCACTCTAGTATTAGGTGGAACCCATCCAGAATGGACATGCAATTCTGCTACCCGCCGATAATCATGTTGGAAAAAAGCTAGAAAATTAGCAGCTAAATAATGCTGATCTTCTTTACTTAAGGTTCCCATAATTCCAAAATCAACAGAAATATAATGAGGATGAGATGGATTTTTAATATCTATAAATATATTTCCCGGGTGCATATCAGCATGAAAAAAATTATCTCTAAAAACTTGAGTGAAGAAAATTTCTACTCCAATATCAGATAAATGCTTTAAGTTAACTCCATGTTGCTTAAGGCTTTGCATATCACTAACTTGAATGCCACTGATACGTTCCATTACCATCACATTATTTAATGTGTAATCCCATTCTATTTCAGGTACATATAGTTGATCAGAATCTTTAAAATTACGCTTTAACTGAGCACTATTAGCGGCTTCTCTAATTAAATCTAATTCATCATATAAAGTCTTTTCAAATTCTGCCACCACTTCTAAAGGCCGTAATCTTTTGCCATCTATCCAATAACGGTTAGCTAATCCGGCAAATAAATATAATAATTCTATATCTTTTTTTATCCTATTTTTAATTCCAGGTCGCAATACTTTTACAACCACATTCTTGCCATTAAATAATTGAGCGGAATGAACTTGAGCAATAGAAGCAGCAGCAATTGGAACTTCATCAAATTTGGAGAATACTTTTTCCAATGACATAGAATAAGATTTTTCTAAAATTTGTTGAACTTCTTGATAGGAAAATGGAGCTACATTATCTTGCAATTTAGCCAGTTCAAATGCTATGTCATCTGGTAACAAGTCACAGCGAGTAGATAAAATCTGCCCAAATTTAATAAAAATTGGTCCTAGTTCATCTAATGCTAATCTAATACGAACAGCTCGGTTCAGTTTTTTAGAACTAATCCAATAGCCAGGTAATAAATAGGAAAATAAACGTAATGGCTGAAACAATTTAGTTGAAAATAATAGTTCGTCTAATCCATACCGTGCTAAAATACGGTAAATGGTTAACATATGTATGATTTGGCGAATAATTTTCATATTAATTCTTGTGCTTTCTGCTCTAAACGTTCTAAATCATTACGCAAAATTTCTACTGCACTAGTAAAATTCTGCATTTCAATTCTGGTTGGTAAATCCAATTGATGAATTAAATTAGTTTCTAAATTATTAATATGCTTATTAATATAACTTTGTGAGGAACGGATGGTATCACCAAAAATATATGCAGTTGAACCTAGTTTTTGAGATAGTTGTTCTTCCCAGTTGATGTCTAATCGTTTAATAGTTATCAATAATTTGACAGCAATTTCTTTATCGCCAATAATATTAATTTCGGTGGTATTATTTAAATCAGCAGTTGGATTTAGAATTAAATGTGATAAAGTAAAAGGAGCAATTTCAATTGTGACATCAGTTTCTCCTTGATAATCATTAAGAATAAAAATTCCTTTATCATCTGGAAACAGACTAAAATTACTTCCAGTACCAATTAAGTTAATACGAATAACTTTATCAGTTATTTCGTTCAAAGCTGCTAAACTAGTCGGGTTTAATTTTAATGCCTGGTTTAACAGTGATGCGATTGTAGTTGCAAATATTTGATTCAAAATAAACCTTGTTATTTATAATGGGAACTTTTTATAGTAAATCTGCTTCTTCAAATATGTTACGATAACATATTTAATCATTTTAATCCATATAAACCACCAGCTTTGATAGTAATCATTCCTTGCAATTCTAACATTAATAGAATAGAAGAAATTTTATTAACATCAAGGCCAGATAATTCAACTAAGTCATCGATTGAACTAGGATTAGCGATTAAATATTCTAAAATAAGTTGATGTTCATTATCTAGGTTTGCCGATTTTACTTGTTTTACTTGAGCAGGAGTTTTTATAATTGGTGTTGGCAATTGATAACAACTATCTAATTCTTCAAGAATATCATTTACGTTATCTACCAATTTAGCTCCTTCTTTTATCAAACGATGACAACCTTTTACCAATGGATTATAAATAGAATCAGGTATCACAAAAACTTCCCTTCCCTGTTTAAGTGAATGCCGCACAGTATATAAAGCCCCACTTTTATCAGGAACTTCTATAGCTAGCACTCCTAAACTTAAACCACTAACAATACGACTTCTAATTGGGAAATTTTGACGCTTTATTTTAGTCCCAATCGGAAATTCTGAAATTAGAGCTCCACCATTTTGAGCAATTTGATGAGCAAGTTCTCTATGTCCTGAAGGATAAACCCTATCTAAACCAGTACCAGCAACTGCAATAGTTTTACCAGTAGCATTTAAAGCTCCTATATGACCAGCTCCATCAATACCATAAGCCATACCACTAGTGATAGTAAATCCTTGGTAAGATAAATTAGTAGCAAATTCCATCGCAATTTGTTTTCCTTCTTCAGAAGCTTCGCGAGTTCCTACTATAGCTATTTGTTGGCTAGTTAGTAATTTATAATTACCATGAATAAACAATATTGGTGGTGGATCATCAATATTTTTAAGCATTGGAGGATAATCTGGATGTTCAAGGGTTAATATATGATTATTAGGTTGTTCTAGCCATTGCAGATCATTTTCAATAATTTTCCAATCAATATTTTCTAAATATTGAATCAGATTTGCTTTCATTTTTACAGCTTGCCATTCAGATCGACCAGCTGCAAAAACATCTTGTGGACTACCAAAATGTTTGATTAAACGGATAAAATTGACTGGTCCTATTTTAGGAGCGTATAATAGAGCCAACCAATATTTAAGATTTATAGATTTCAAGGTAAAGTGACAATATCAAATTTATTTATAGGTTTATCTGCCTTAGTTACTAGAGCATAACTTATTTGTTCAAAAACTTGAAATATTAATAATCTCCCTATTAATTCTCTTGGTAACATAATATTTTCATTAGATATTTTATCTTTTGTAAAACGATTATTTTTTTCGATGGCTAATATATGGCCTTTTTCAATACCACTATTTGTACCTTTATTTATCACTACAATCTGATATTTTCCAATTGATAAAGTTCCATCGAGTAGAGCAATAATATAAGCTTCTTCTAAATTATTTGGAGAATGAAGATAAAAATCTTCAGGGAAACTATTTTTTACAACAGGTGTTAAACGTGAGCCAGTACCAATTTCCATAACTGCAGAAGTAACATTTAATACAGCTGGATCACCAGCTTTTTCAACTACTGATTCACCAAGATAAATTCCTTCGTATGCTAATACATCTCCACTATCCTCAACAGGATTACGATAAGCCTGTCCAAGTCGTATAATTGCATATTTTTTTCCTTGAACAGCATCATAAAGATTACGTACATAAATTTTGCTACCTTGACTTACAAATAAAGAATCCTCAGCATTTGAAATAATATAACCCATATCTTCAATTTCATCAGGTGTAACAATTTTAGGTCTATTCAAAAAATGTTGAACCATTTCCATTTGTAAAGATGGAATTTCCTGTTTTCGTTCGGTAATTCTTATTTTTGGTGACATTATTACTGTACGTTCATCTTTAGCTAAAACATAATTTAAATTAAAAATCGTAGATAAGTATATAATTAAGATTATTTTTTTCATATTTTTAATATTATATGCAGCTAAATTGAATTTTTGAATATAAAACTATACTATAATGGTTTAGAAAAACAAATATTTTTTTGGGATTTGATTAAGAATTTTTGTAAAACTTGCTTAATAAATCTGCAACTGATTGCCAATAATCCTTAAGTACAACTAATTTGGTATCAGTATTAGATTTAATGAACAATTGTAAATAAATATTATGTATATACTAACTTTGACTAATTAATGACTCAACCATTACTAGAACAGATACAAAATCCTGAAGATTTGCGTAATTTATCAGAGCTTCAGTTACCACAATTAGCAGATGAATTACGGGAATTTTTAGTAGAAACACTAAGTCGTACTGGGGGGCATTTTT